>JAQBPL010000212.1 GCA_028287545.1 Vulcanimicrobiota bacterium
AGGTCCACTACGTGCCGCGCGTGCACGGTTCGGGCGTGTTCACCCGCGGTCAGACGCAGGTCTTCACCGCGGCGACGCTCGGTTCGATCTCGGACGAGCAGCGTCTGGACGGGATCCTCGCGATCCCCAACAAGCGCTACATGCACTACTACAACTTCCCGCCGTACTCGGTCGGGGAGACGCGCCCGATGCGCGGACCGGGCCGCCGCGAAATCGGTCACGGACAGCTTGCGGAACGCGCGCTCGTCCCCGTGCTGCCGGATGAAGCGGACTTCCCGTACACGCTGCGTCTGATCAGCGAAGTGCTCGAGTCGAACGGATCGTCGTCGATGGCGTCGGTCTGCGGTTCGACGCTCGCGCTGCTGGACGCCGGCGTCCCGCTCAAGGGACACGTCGCGGGCGTCGCGATGGGCCTCGTCCTCAAGGGCAAGGACTACGCGATCCTCACCGACATCCAGGGCCTCGAAGACGCGCTGGGCGAGATGGACTTCAAGGTCGCCGGTACGACCGAAGGCATCACCGCGATCCAGATGGACATCAAGGTCGCGGGGATCACGATCGACATCATGCGCGAAGCACTCAAAGAAGCGAAGAAGTCGCGCCTCTTCATCATCGAGCGGCTCAAAGAGACGATCACCGAACCGCGCAAGGAACTCTCCGAGTTCGCACCGCGGATGATCGTGCTGCAGATCAGCCCGGATCTCATCAAGAACGTGATCGGGCCCGGCGGCAAGGTCATCAACAAGATCGTCGCCGACACCGGCGTCAAGATCGACATCGAAAACGACGGCCGCGTGTTCATCGCGGGGCCGAACGCCGCCGGTGCCGAGAAGGCCAAGCAGATGGTCGAAGCGCTCACCAAAGAAGTGAAGGTCGGCGAGACGTATCTCGGCACCGTCACGCGTTTGATGAACTTCGGCGCGTTCGTCGCGTTCTTGCCGGGCAAGGAAGGCCTCGTCCACATCTCGCAGCTCGCGCCCGATCGGGTGGAGCGCGTCGAGGACGTGGTCAAGCCCGGCGATCAGATCATGGTCAAAGTGATCGAAGTCGACTCGCAAGGCCGCATCAACCTCAGCCGCAAGGCCGTTCTCGGCGCGAGCGCCGGCGGTGGTGAAGGCGGCGGCGAGGAGCAAGCTCTGCCGAGACCGCGCAGCAACGGCGCACCGCCACGGCGTGAGACCGCTCCGAGCACCGGCGGCGGTGGCGGTGGCGGCGAATCCGGCGGCAGTGCCGATCGTCCGCGACGTCGGCGTCCGCGTCCAACCTAGCACCTGCTAAAGGGCAAACCACAAGAGAGCTCGTCGCAAGACGGGCTCTTTTTGTGATATGCCGCACGCGCAAACCTGGGTAATACCTCAGCCGTGTGCGCGATGCGTCACACGCTCGCACATCGCGTGCGAAAGCGACCATCCGCCCCGTTTCAGGCGTAGTAACCGAACATCCACGCCATCATCACGCAATCCAAGAGGTTATTCATGCGCAATTTTCGCTCGTACGCATCGCTCGGTATCGCAGCCGTGCTGCTCGCCGGCTGCGGCGGCGGCAGCACCGGTTCCTCGACCACACCGGGGTCGTCGAACTCGACGCTCTCGACGGCGCTCGTCGACTCACCGTTCCGCGTGAGCGGCGGGACCGTCACCGCCGTCAACGTCACCATCTCCAAAGTCGAATTACTCGGCAGCGGCGCGCCGATCGTTCTGGCCACGTTCTCGCCGTCGAAGCAGATCAATCTGCTCGACTACCAGACCGCTCCGCTCTCGCTGAGTTCCGGATCGATAGCGCCGGGCACGTACCAGCAGCTGCGCCTCGTGCTCGATACGTCCGCGGCGACGAACACGAGCGTCGTCGTCAACGGAACGACCTCTCCGATCTCGATCCCGAGCGCGACCGGTGCGGTCGGCTTCGGCAACTCGACGTCGATCGACGCCGGCGACGGCGCGGGAACGTCCGGGATCAAAGTCAACGTCAACTTCACCGCCGCGGCGGGAGCCGTGTACGGGTACGTCATCGACTTCAACGCGGCGGAGTCGATCGTCCAGACCGGCGCCGGAGCGTTCATGATGAAGCCCGTCCTGGTGGCGACGGCCCAGAACATCGCCGGATCGATTGCCGGGACCGTCAAGAACAATGCCGGGACCGCCGTCGCGAACGCGCAAGTGGTCGCGGAACAGAGCGGCGGCGTGGTGGTGAACTCGGGCGTCACCGATGCGAACGGCAACTTCCAGATCAACGCGTTGCCGGCCGGCTCGTATACGCTCGTCGTCAACAACCAATGGACCAGCCAGGCGGGTGGGAGCCAGACCGCGACGGGGGCCGACGGAACCGCAGCTGTAACGCTGAGCACCGCCGTCACCGTGACGGCCGGGACCACGACCTCGGGGATCGCCATCACCGACTGAGGTGCTCCGGCGCGCCGCGCAGAGGGAACCCGCGGAGAGTCCGTCGCAAGACGGGCTCTCTTCATGCTCCGCCTCCGTACGTTTGCGCTCTTCGCCTCGCTCGCGCTGCTCGGTGCGCATCATCGCTCGCCGACGATCTTCGATCTCGCCGACGCGGTCGGCAAGCGCACGCCTGCTGTGACGCTGCCGACGGGCGACGGCTCGCCGCTGGCCTTCGCCGATCTGCGCGGCCGGCCGACCTACGTGTTCCTCTACGCGTCGTGGTGCGGTCCGTGCAAGCTCGCGTTTCCGTTCGTGCGCGAGGACTTCGCGCGCTTCGGCGACCGCGTGCGCTTCGTCGGCGTCGACGTGCTCGACAGTGCGACGGCCGCGCGCGCGGCGATCGCCGGCAACGCGTTTCCGTTTTCGATCGCGATCTATCCGATCGACCAGCTCGACGCGCAGATCGCTCCGGAGGCGCAAATCGCGGCCGGTGCAAAGTACCAGATCCCGACCGACTTCCTGCTCGACGCCGACGGCAACGTGCGCTTCGTCTGGCACGGCCTGGCGGTGAACGCGGCGGGCGATCCGATCGACGTGCTGCCGTCGTATCTCGCCAAACTCGGAATCGAATGATGTGGCGAGACCGACGTGGCGGATCCATCCCAAGGGCGCGCGCGACGCGCACGATGCCGTCGTGCTGCTCGCCGAAGTCGCGCGTGAGGGCCGCTGGATCGCCACCGTTTGGCCCTTCGATCTCACGGCGCGCGCCGAAGCGATGCGCACCGAGCTGCTCGGACGGCGCGTCGTCGGGTGGTGCGCGGTCGACGGTCGCACGATGGTCGGCGATCTCACGGTCTACGGCGTCGCGTACGACGAGCCCGAGTTCGGCATGATCGTCGCAGCGTCGCATCGGCAGCGCGGCATCGGCCGTGCGCTGATAGAGAACGCCGCGGCGTGGGCGCGGGCGAACGGCAAAGCGGCACTTCGGCTACGCGTGTTCCCGGACAATGCGCCGGCGCTCGCGCTCTACCGGTCGGTGGGCTTCGTCGAGGTCCAGGTCCAGCCCGGTGCGATCCCGCGCACCGACGGCGCGCCGCTCGACGTCATCCTGATGCGCCTGCCGACCGGGTCCGCGCGATGATCCACGCGCTGACCGCGGCCGTAGTTTTGGCCGCCGGCTTCGATGCTGCGGCATGTTCGAAAAACGTTCGCGTGGCGCGCGTTCATCTGGTCGACGGGATGCCGTTCGTCGACGCGCTTCGTCCGACGATCCGCATCCGGCGGACCGCCGGCCGCACGCCGGAAAACGTATTCGCCGTGTACGACGGCGCCGCGACCGTGGGGTACCTCACGTTCGCGCCGGACGGCTCGGTGGCGGTAAGCGGCGTCGTCCGTGCCGACCCTGCCGCGCGGTTCGTCGACCTCTATGAATTGCCGGAGGGGTGTCCGCGGCCGAGCCCGACGATGACCGTCTCCCTGCACCCGATACCGTAAGCCGGCCGGCTTCACGGCGCCGGGGTCGCCACCAGACGGCGCAGTAGAGCGACGAGCTGCTCGCGCTCGGGCTCGGAGAGCACGCCCGCGAAGCCGAGTTCGCTCGCATGGACGAGCGGTGTCGCCGCGTCGAGCAGCGCTCGGCCGGCGGGCGTCAGGGTCGGGATGACCGTGCGGCGATCGTCGGGATGGGTCTGGCGCCGGAGCAGTTCACGGCGTTCGAGCTGATCGACCAGCCGCACCATCGTCGAGCGGTCCGCGCCGAGCGCATCCGCGATCTCGCCTTGCCCGATGCCGGGGGTCGCCTCGACGGTGGCGAGGACGCCGTAGAGCATCGGGGTCAATCCGGTCCCGGCGAGGTGCGCAGCGAAAGCACCGAAGGCGCGGACCTGCGCCCGCCGCAGGTGGTATCCGAGCAGCCGGTCTAGGCGAGAATTCATTGACCTCGCCAATTATTTGACACGACAACAACATTCCGTTATCGTTACCAGCACGCCTCCCCGCCCCACCCGGAGAAGTGCTCACCGATCCATGGACCGCAGTCACTACCTCGTCCGACATCGGGTCGCACACGATCCCGCCGTGCTGGGCGGGCTCACGTCGCGCGGCGTCCTCGCGGCGACGGCCGGCCGGATCCCGGCGGGAACGGCGTACGTCGACGGCGCGCTGCGGCTGACGTGGCGCGAGGTCGCGGCGCGGGTCGATGAGCTCGCCGGCGCCTTCGAGCGCGCCGGCATCGGCGAAGGCGACGTGGTCGGACTGCACCTGCCCAACAGCGCCGCGTATGCGATCGCGCACCTGGCGATCGCCGAGTCCGGCGCGGTCACGCTTCCGCTGCACATGCCGTATCGCGGCGCCGAACTGCGCGGGTTCCTGGCCGCGACCGGCGCCGTCGCCTACGTCCACGCGCGGGACGGTGATGCCGAGTTCGCGGCGATCCGCGGCAGCCTGCCGGCCTTGCACACGATCGTCGCGGCGGACCTCGACGAGGCGACGTTCACCCTCGACGGCACCACCGGCGCCGTGCGCGAACGTCCGCACGCGATCGACCCCGACGCCCCGTTCTGCGTCGTGCCGACCAGCGGTACCGAGTCGCTCAAACCCAAGCTGTGCATGCACGCGCACGACGGGCTGCTCTCGAACGCGCGCGCCTTCGTCGACGAAGCGGGCGTCACCAGCGACGACGTCACGATCGTCGGCAGCGGGTTCACCCACCTCTTCGGTCTTTTGGGACTGCACCTCTCGCTCGTCGCCGGCGCGACGCTCGCCGCGCTGCGCAAGTTCGACGGCCCCGCCTTTCTCGCGCTGGCGCAAGCCGAAGGCGCGACGCGCGCGTGGGCAGTCCCGGCGCAGTTGATCGACCTCCTCGCGGCGGCGCGACCGCGCGCGTACGCGCTGCGCCTGCGCGAGGTGCGCACCGCCGGTGCGGCGGTCGGAGCGGAGTTCGTGCGCGACGTGCGCGCGGCGCTCGGCGCGGAGGTGACGGTGCACTGGGGGATGAGCGAGGTCGGCGGCGGGATCACCACGTACGGCCGCGATCTGACCGCGTCGCCGTCGGCGATCGGCACCCCGATCGCGGGCGCCGAAGTGCGCATCGCGCGCCCCGACGGCAGCGAAGCCGCGGCGGACGAGGTCGGCGAGCTCTGGTATCGACGCGCCGACATGTTTCGCGGGTACTACGCCGACCCCGAGACGACCGCGAGCGCGGTGACGCCTGAAGGCTGGCTGCGCACCGGCGACCTCGCCGCGCGCGACGCGGCGGGGACCGTCCACTATCACGGCCGCGAAAAAGACCTGGTCAACCGCGGCGGATACAAGATCGGCGCCGCGGAGTTGGAAGCGTCGCTCCACGGCGTGCCCGCGATCCGGCGCTGCGCCGTCGTCGCGGTTCCCGACGCGCGGCTCGGCGAGCGCGCGTGCCTGGTGGCGGAACTCGCGCCCGGCGCGACGCTGACGCTCAGCGAGGTCGCCGCGCATCTCGACGCGCGCGGCGTCGCGAAGTACAAGTGGCCGGAACACCTGCTGATCGTCGAGGCGCTGCCGATGACCGCGACCAACAAGATCGCCAAGAGCGTCGTGCGGGCGCTGGCCGCCGAACGGATCGCCGGCGCGGTGCACGCATGAACGCGCTGGCGGGGCGCGTGGCGCTCGTCACCGGCGGCGCGCGCGGAATCGGCGCGGCGATCGTCCGCGCGTTCGTCGCCCACGGCGCGCGGGTCGTCGTCGTCGACGACGGTTCGACGATCGACGGCTCGACGGCCGACCGCAAAGTGGTCGAAGCGTTCGCCGAGCCGTTCGGTGACGCGGTCGCGCCGATGGCGCGCAGCATCGCCGAGTCCGGCGTCCCCGACGCCGCGGTCGCGCTCGCTCTGGAACGCTACGGCGGGCTCGACATCGCGGTGAACTGCGCGGCGATCCTGCGCGACGGTTTCGTCTTCAAAGCCGCGACCGAAGACTACGAGCACGTCCTGCGCGTCAACCTGATCGGCGCGTTCGGCGTCGTGCGCGCCGCCTCGCCGGTCTTGCGCGAGAACGCGAAGCGCGAGCGCGGCGGCGCGCCCTATACGTGGGGGCGCATCGTCAACATCGTCTCCACCGCCGGACTGTACGGCAACTACGGTCAAGCGGCGTATGCCGGCGCGAAAGCCGGCCTCGTCGCGCTCGCCCGCGTCGCCGCGCTCGACCTCGCCCGTTCGGGCGTCACCGCCAACGCGCTCGCACCGTTCGCGGCGACGCGCGTCACCGACTCGATCGTGCCGCAGAACGACGCGCAGGCCGCCTACAAGGCCGGCGCGCTGCGCGTCCCGGCCGAACCGGTCGCGCGTTTCGTCTCCTACCTGTGCAGCGAACGCGCGCAGCACGTCACCGGTCAAGTGTTCGCGGTGCGCGGCGCCGAGACGTTTCTCTTCTCCCAGCCGCGCCCCGTCGCGCGCGAGCTGCTGGGGCCCGAGGCATCGCTCGACGACGTCGCCGATGCGGTCGACCGCTCGTTCGCGCCTTCTTTCACCCCGCTCGAGACCGATCTCGACGCCTTCGCCACCGAACCGGTCGTATAATTGTTGGGAAGATCAGGAGCATCATCATGTCCACCGCCGCCATCGAGATCAAGACCGTCGCCGACCTGGCGAACGCGCCGGCCGAATACCGCGAAGCCGCCGAGAAGCTCGTGCGCTCGCATGCGATCAACGAGCTCTACGGCGCGCAGGTGTTCGACGAGCCCGCGGTTCAGTTCGCGCCGACGCCGTACTGGAAATGGCTGACCTGCCGCGTCGCGATGGAAGAGTACGGGCACCATCAGCGCTTCTACCGGCTCGGCCAGAAGATGGGAATTCCCGACGACCACATGATCCCCGGCCGCACCGAAAAGCGTCCGCTCTCGATCTTCGAGTTCGAGATGAAGTCGTGGGCCGAGTTCTGCGTGATCAAACTGCTGGCCGACATGGCCGAGATCATCCAAGTCGAAGACCTGATGGAGTGCACGTTCGTGCCGCTGCGCGTCGAAGCGGCCAAGACGATGCCGGAAGAGAAATTCCACGCCGGCTTCGGCGTCAAAGCGTGCACCGAACTGTGCAAGACGGAAGCGGGCCGGATCGAGGTGCAGGCCGCGATCGATGCGTTGTTCCCGGAGATGCCGGCGTTCTTCGGCAAGAGCAACTCGAAGAACAACGAGATCTTCCGCAAGTGGGGCCTCAAGCAGCGCACCAACGAGGCGATGCGCGAAGACTACATCGAACGCGCGCGCGGCATCGTCGCCAAGCTGGGACTCACGCTGCCGGCGGCAGCCTGATGCCGTTCGACGCCGCGATCGTCGCGGCGCACGTCGCGGCGATCGGCAACGGGCGCTGGTTCGAACTGGTCGGGCTGCCCTTCTCCGACGACGAGCGAGTCGCGCTCGCCGCGCTCGCGCCGCGCGCCGTTCGCATCGCGAGCTGGGAAGAGGCACGGCGCGCCGCCGACGACACGCGCGCGAATCCCGCCTACGACGCGGACGCCGGAGAAGTCGTCGCGCTCAAGGCGCGCGCGCTCGCGGTGACTGCGCCGGACGAGCTGCTGCGCGTGATGTCGGCGCTCGTCGACCGCGGCCTCGACGTGTTCCATCAAGCCGCGAAGCGGGCGGCCGCGCGCGCCGGGATCACCGATGAGGAATTGACGCGCGTCGCGGCGGGTGCGGCAGCGGAGGCCGCCTATCGCGGCGCGCTCGCCGCGGCCGTCGACGGCGGATCGCACCGCTTCGCGCGTACCGCGCGGATCTTCGCGAGCGGTCGCTGGCCCCTCGCCCGCATCGACGACACCCTCTTCGTCTTTTGAGCGGCCGCTAGCCGCGCGGGCCGAAGCCGCGGTAGGGGCCGATCGCGATCACGAACTCGATGTCGAGCATTCCCTTTGACACGAGCGGCAGCGAGCTCACCGCGCCCTCGGCCTCGTCCTGCGTCTCGGCCTCGATCAGGATGAACGCTCCGGGCACGTCCTTGCGGCTCCACATCGCGCGAAAGATCCCCTGCGCGTAGAGCTGACGGGCTCGTTCCGCTTCGCCCTCGAGCAGCGGCGTGAAGTCGGCCTCCGTGAAACGTTCGTAGTTTCGCCGCGCGAGCGCCATGAATTGTGCCATGGTCCGCGCTTCGACATGCCTTCACCAGGACTTTGCCCGGCGAACGCGCGGGCGCGCCGCTACAGTTTCTGCACGTATTTCTTGAGCATCGTCACGGCCATGCTCCTCGACGACTTCCCGCCGTCTACGTGGATGACCACGGCCTTGGCGCCTTTGATCGCGCCGACGTTCCAGCCGCCCATGTCCTCCACGATGTTGGCTTTGTTTCCGATCCCGTCCAGTATGGCGAAGGATTTTCCGAGTTTCGGCTCCGGAAGATATCGCGGCGGAATGATGCGCACGGTCATGAACCCGCTCTTTCCGTCTGCCGCCTCCCAATCGCAGCCGGAGGACTGCGGCAGATCCATCTCCGGCGGTTTCGGCTGCATCTTCTTGCCGAAGAGCGCGCCGATCTCGCCGCCCGAGACCATCGCGCAGACGTTAGCGGTTGTCGTCGCGGCCGGTGCCGGCGGTGTCACCAGGCCGAACGCGGCAGAGACGACACCAACGAAAAGACCGCAGCGTACGCTACGCGGTACGAAAAAATCTGAAATTGAGAGCATTTTTCTTCGGTCCTTCGTTCGGTTAGGCTGCATATGATCTTCGAGATCGCGCGGTATGCGCGCTCGAGCGTTCGCGGGCGCGCTCGATCGTCGCTACGGGTTGTCCATCGCCCAAGCTGCCGCTGCTCCAAGTCCCGCGATAACCGCGGTTCCCGCGAACAGGATGAAAAAGGACGATGACATGAACGTCCCGAGACTCGCCAGGAACGAGTACTCCCCGAGCTCGCCGCCGGGGCCCCTCTTCGGAGGTTGCGCCGCACGGTAGCGGCCGAGGTCGTATGTTTTCCCACCCGGGGAGTACCCGCCGCCGCCTCGCGGGCCGCTCCGGTACGTCGGCGAGTACCTTGCGCTGCCGCCGAGATCCTCGTCGAGAACGGCGCGCACGTCGCCGGTGTCGTGCGCTATCTCCCACCAACCGGAAACGCCGCCCGCCAAGACGCGATCGGGAACGACCAACGTATCGCCGGACGCCAGTGCCGTCTGCATGCGCGCCGCAGTTTCGGGGTCACGCGCCGACGGATGCGCGCCGGGCCGCAGCGCCGTGACGCCGCCGCCCTGGGCGAGGCTGCTGGTGGCGACATCGTTCCCGTCAGCCGATGAGTGCGGGAGAGCTCCCATCTGATCTTCCAACGCGCCCTCCAAGGCACCGAAGCGAATCTTGTGCTGCGCGGCAGCCGCTTGGGCGGACGAGTCGCGAGCAATCGTTCGCAGGACGTCACGGCGGAAATCCGACTCCACGTACACCGAGCCGACGCGGCCGCTCGGCTCCGGCCCGACGCCGAACACGAAGATGCGCGGCGAATCGGCATAGAGCCGTAGACCCGGCACATCGTTCAAAGACGGCACGATCGCGTGGTCGCTGACCATGAAGTACGCGAGGTTGCGCATCGCGAGCGGCCACGCGTTCTCGAAGAAGGTCGGCTGCGCAGACGGTTCCGCGCCGGTCGGGCGCGGCGGCCCGCCTGCCAACAACGCCAAGACGGCCCGTGAGTAGGCGGCGACGTTATGTTTTCCGGAACTGAAGCAGAGGTTGTACACCGTCTGCGTTGCGAGCAAGCCGTCTTTGTTTCGCGGCAGGTCCTTGAGCTTCGCCGGGTCCAGTGTCCCGCCGTGACGCCACGCGGTTCCGCCGCGGTCGACGAGGTAGCGTTTGCTGACGTCTTTACGGCCGTCCGGGAACGCGATCTCGATCTCGAGTGACTCCGCGACGAAGACGGGGCCGCTCGCCGGCGCCGGGTGCGCGCCCGAGTCGAGGGCCGACGTCGCCGAATCCACGGCGCTGCCGGACTGTGCCGCGTCGGCCCCCGCCGCGCCGGGGAACGTGACGCCCCTCCCCGCGTAGGTGACGCCGTCGACGACGAGCATCGGGCGCAAGGCGCTCCGCGCGCGGAACATCCCCTCGAAGCCTTCGATCGGTGCGTGCAGCAGGTAGATCTGCAGATCGTTGAGCTTGTACGCCGGCACCGTGGCTTCGAGCACGACGGCTTTCGAGAGCGCGCCGTCTTTGAGCGTTTCGGTCGTGACCCGCATGGTGACTTGCTGCATCAGCTCGGGCGACGGGTTGTCGGACGTGTGCTCGACGGCCGCATAAGCGTGACCGATTTTCGCGTCGGGAAACGACGGGTCGAGGTCGACCCATTGCGCGTTGATGCGTGCCTGCAGCCAGGCATGCCGGGTGATCTCTTTGATCGCGTCGTCGTGCGAGGTCACCGATACGGGCGGCAACGTGGCGCCGAGTGCGGATGAGATCAGCTTTTCGTCGTGATCCGCGCGCGCGATGACCCGCTCGCGCAGCGACGCGGCGGACGCTAGGTGCGCCGGAGCCGTTTGCGGTGCCGGGCTCGGCCGCGGTTCGAAGATGCGCGCGAAGAGCTGCTCTGCCTGCGGAGCCCCCAGCCCACCGGTGACGAAGCGCACCGGTACCTGCTGAGCGTCGAGCAGGTACGCGAGCAGCATCGCGCGGTCGATGGCATTGCCCGCGCGGGTGTTGAACGTGGTCTCCGCTCCGCGCAAGATCCCGCTGTACGACTCGAAGCCGACGTTGTCGCGAACGTAAGCGAACGCGGCGTCGGGAGTCGTCAGGGACTTGGCGCGGCTCGCGAGGTCCGATTGTTCGGGCGGTATCGTTTTCGCAACGGCGGTGAGCCCGTCCGCGGTGGATTGCGGCGATACGTCGGCGGTCACCGTGCCCGCTCCGGCGAGTGCATCGGGCCGATGGAAGGCGAGGAACGTGGGCAAGCCCGCGTCGGCGACACTGTACGACCCGGCCTGACTCGCGGCGAGCAGCGCGATGATGAGGACGAACGCCGTCACCGCGCGTGTCCAACCGCGCCGTACCAGCAATGCGACGACCACGACGACCGCGACGAGCGCCGCCAGCGGCAGCAGTATCTCGATCCCGAAGTAGGCGCCGCGCAACAATGCAAAGGGCGCGGCGGTGAGAGCGCCGTGCAGCCCGCCGCGGCCGATCGATGCGAGAAGCGGGACGAGCGCGTACAGCGCC
Source organism: Vulcanimicrobiota bacterium (assembly GCA_028287545.1). The sequence goes on from JAQBPL010000212.1 coordinate 11,530, forward strand.
GCGAGGGCGATGATTCCGCGCGCGACCGGAGGTCGAAAGGCGACGATCCCCCCGAACGCCGCTGCCACGATCGCCGCCGCGACGGCGACGGCGACGGCGTCGCCCGGCGTGAGCCCGGTGAACGCAATGGCGTCGGGAATCTCCGCTGATCCCAGCAGGATCGCGCTCGCGGCGAAGCCGGCGGCGATCCCGAGCAGCGAGGTCGCGGCAGCAACCCACGGTCTGCCCCAAAAGACCGCCAGCGACGCGACCGCGAGGACGGCGCCGGCGGCTGCGGCGATGAGCGCCGAGAGCGAGCCGTGCACGGTCGCCACCGTCGCGTCGATCGCAGCCGCGCAGAGCAGGACAGCGATGAGTCGCGCGAGCCACGCCGCCGCAGATCCTCCGGTCATCCGTTCGCCTCCGCTTCACGAGCCGCGCCGATCGGGCGCTGCATCCCGATCATCGCATACCGGCGCCCCCGGGGCGAGGCCCACTCATACAAGTACCTCGCACAAGTGCCCGCGGCGACGGGCCGCGGACCCTTTCGGAGGCGAAGGGACGCGCATGACGATGCAAATGCGCCTGATCCTCGCTGGCCTTGTCGTGGCGATCGGGATCGTCGCGGTGGGCGCGCTCCGCATCGTGGGGTCCCCTACGCCGCAGCCGGCTTCGCCGGGCGCGACGACGACACTCGCGGCCTCTCCGATCGCCGACGTCGCCACGCCAACGCCGTCGGCACAGGCGATCGCAGCGGCTAGTGCTAGTCCCGACGCATCGCCGATGGCCACGCCGACGTCCTCCCCGGACCCAAACCTTCTCGCCATGCGCAACGGCGCATTCGTGCGACGCTGGACCGCCGCGGGCTTGCAGTCCGGCCCGCAAAACGTCGTTCAGGACGGCGGGCTCGGGGTCGTTCCCACGTTCGCACAGCCGGTCGAGCTCGTCGTGGAAATGCCGGCGGTTTCCCGGCTCGAACGCTTCGGCGTCACGCTGCGCGGCGTGAAGACCGCGTCCGTCGACGTCGCCGTTGCGACCGACCCGAAGGCGTTCCGCTCCGTCGGCAGCGTGCGCTACGCCGGGGCGGACACCGACAACGAGCTGATGCTCGATGCGGCGGCCGATGCGCGCTGGGTGCGCTTCACGGTCCATCACGAAAAGGGATCGGAGTTGCGGGTCCAACGGATCGCTGCGTACGGCACCGCGGGGCCGCCGCAGCGCAGCGCGCTTGCCGGAATGTGGTCAGGTGCGGACTCGATGACGGGTTCGCCCGACGAGCTGTTCACCGGGGTCAAAGGACGCGTCCCCGACGTGCTGCCGCCGAAGTCGCAGTCCGAGTCGCGGATCACGGTCGAGTCCGACGGTGTTCTGACCACATTCCAATGTTCGTACCGCAATGATGCGTGGCACGGTCGGGTCACCGACAACGTCGCGCGCTTAGGTGCCGAGCGCCTCCAGCTTGCCGGCAACGGAAACATGCTGGTCGGCTACGCGAACGATCGCTATATCGTCGCGCTCCGAGCGAAGTCCGTCGCAGCGTGTGCGACGTCGGTGTCAGGAAAAGGCCCCTACGTGCTCGCATTGACGCGTGTCCCCTCGGAGAGGGCACCGGAGATCGACCCCGCGGTCGTTCCCGGATATCGGTTCGAACGGCGCATCGTCGCGTTGTTGAACGAAACCGCACTGCGGCGCGCCGCATTCGCGGTGCTCGTCGGCGACTGCGCCGCGGCGAAAGACCTGACGCCTCGTCAGCAAACTACGCTGCTGCAGTGGGTAGCCGACGGTCACAAGCTGATCATTCGCGACGCAGACGTTTGCGCGGCGTCCGACTATTCGTTCTTGCCGTACGGATTCTCCACAAAGGCGGCCGGTGCAAGTGGCAAGCGCGGCGCGATCCTGTCGATCGCCGATCCGTCGAGCCTCGGTTCGGGCCCGAGCGACCCCGCGCACGTGCTCGACGTGGAAGCATACCTGAAGCACGAGTTCCAACAGGTCGGCGACGGCGACATCGTTCAAACGAAAGATCCGCGCTGGTGCGGCCATCTCTTCTCTGCGAACGCAGTCGGAGCCAACGGCTGGGTGCACGCCTACGCGCGCTACGGCCACGGCCTCATCATCTACGATGGACTCGACCGCGACGACCTCGGCGCCCGAGTGCCGGCGGCCCTGCGCCTCGTGCAGCTCGAGTATGCTCAACCCGTGCAGGCGGAATTGCCGTGCAATGCGCGTGTGGCTTCGCTATTCGTCCTCGTGCCGTCGGTCACCAAGCAGCTGCCGGCCGGAAGGCGAACCACGCTGCAGGTCCCGATGCGCCTCGCGTACGCGGCGATGACTGCGATGCCGATCGACATTGCGCTCTCGATCGCCGGCGACGCGCCGTACCCGGCTAAGGTCTCGCCGGCCCATGTTCGACTTGCCTCCGGCTCCGGGACGAACGTGTTCGCGTCGATCCAGTTCCCGGTCGGCTGGAGCGGATCTCACGCGTACACCGTGACGGCAACGGGCGGAATCGGCCAGGCCGCGCAGGCGACGATCCGCATCGACGGATCTGTTGCGCTGGCCCGGGCCTTCGAGTCCCAGCGGCGAGTGCGCATCTACGGCATTCACTTCGATGTCGACAGCGCGCGCATTCAACCGCTCTCCGAAGCAACGATCGCGCAAATCGCCGACGTCCTCGCCGTTCATCGCGACTGGAAAATGCGGGTCGAAGGCCACACCGACAGCGACGGCGGCGGCGCCTACAACATGAAGCTCAGCGTGCGCCGCGCCGAAGCGGTGGTCGCGGATCTCGTCACCCACTACCACGTCGCGCCCGCCCGCCTGTCGTCGGCGGGACTGGGACTCACGCACCCCGTCGCGTCAAACGCGACGGAAGCGGGCAAAGCCCTCAACCGCCGCGTCGAGCTGGTTCGCTTGTGAGGAACAGCAAGCAAGCCTAGCGGCTCCGCGCAAGACCGCGCATCCGCTCCGTCCAAGCAACCGGGGATGCCCTTTGAATCGCTCTCCGCGTTCGCGCGAGCGCTGCGCGCCGCCGGGGAGCTCGCCACGATCGATGCGCTCGTCGACCCGAAGCTCGAGATCGCCGAGATCACCGATCGCGTGGTGAAGGCGGGCGGTCCGGCGCTGTTGTTCAGCAACGTGCGCGGCTCTCGCTTCCCCGTGCTCACCAATCAGTTCGGGACCGAGCGGCGCGCGGCGATGGCGTTCGGCGCGAAGAGCCTGCGCGAGGTCGAGCAGCGGCTGCGCGAGACGATCGACCCGGCGGTGCCCGCATCGATGGGCGGGAAGATCTCGAAGCTGGCGGCGCTGGCGATGGCGGGGGCGTCAGCGATGCCGCGCCGGGTCGAGAACGCGCCGGTGCAGCAGGTCGTGATCGACCCGGTCGACCTGCGGCAGCTCCCGGTGCTCACCACCTGGCCGCTCGACGGCGGGCCGTTCATCACGCTTCCGCTCGTGTTCACGCAAGATCCGCAGACGCGGCGTCCCAACGTCGGGATGTACCGCGTTCAGATCTACGACGAGAAGACCGCCGGGATGCACTGGCAGCGTCACAAGCAAGGCCGCGCGCACGCGGAGAAATGGGGCCGGCGGATTCCGGTCGCCGTCGCGATCGGCGGCGATCCCGCGCTGACGTACGCGGCGACCGCGCCGCTGCCGCCCGTCGTCGACGAGCTCGCGTTTGCCGGATTCCTGCGCGGCAAACCGATCCGCATCGCGAAGGCGCGCACGATCGACATCGACGTGCCGGCGGATGCGGATTTCGTGATCGAAGGCTACGTCGACAACGACGACCTGCGCGAAGAGGGCCCGTTCGGCGACCACACCGGCGTCTACAGCGCCGCCGATCTCTATCCGACGTTCCACGTCACCGCGATCACGCACCGGCGCGACGCGGTGTGGGGCGCGACCGTCGTCGGGAAGCCGCCGATGGAAGACGCGTGGCTCGGCAAAGCGACGGAGCGCATCTTTCTCCCGCTCCTGCAGATGGTCGTCCCGGAGATCGTCGACTACAACCTGCCGGTCGAAGGCGGGTTTCACAACTTGGTGATCGTCGCCGTCAAAAAATCCTATCCCGGCCAAGCGAAAAAAGTCATGAACGCGCTCTGGGGTCTGGGACATATGATGATGCTCACCCGTTGTATCGTCGTGGTCGATCACGACGTCGACGTTCACGACGTGCGCGGCGTCGTCTGGAACGTGCTCAACAACATCGACCCGGTGCGCGATTTCGTCATCATGCCGGGTCCGGTCGACGATCTCGACCATGCGGGCTCGTACGAGCTCGCGCTGGGCAACAAGCTCGGCGTCGACGCGACCCGCAAGCGCGCCGATGAAGGCTACCAACGCGATTGGCCGCCCGATATTCGCATGGACGCCGCGACCCGCGACCAGGTCAGCGCGCGCTGGAAAGAGTACGGCATCGGCGACCTGGGACGGATCGGCGTCGCCGATGCGTGGTCGGGACAGGGACCGGCGCGGCTCGCGCGCCTGCTCGCCGAACCGCCCGCATCGCCCAGCGACGTCGCGCCGCGTTCGGAGCGTCTCAAGTGAATCCGGTGAAGCTCTTCCTGCGCGACATTCGCATCGAGCACACGCTCTTCGCGCTGCCGTTCGCCTACGTCGGCGCGGTGATGGCGGCGCGCGGACTTCCGAGCGTGTGGCAATTGGTGTGGATCACGCTCGCGGTCGCCGGCGCGCGCACCGCCGCGATGGCGGCGAACCGCTACTTCGACCGCGACCTCGACGCGAAGGTCCCGCGCACGGCGGGGCGCGCGGTGGCCAGCGGCAAGCTGCCGGCGGCGGTGATGCTGTGGGCGATCGCCGCGGGCCTCGCGCTGCTGGTCGTGAGCGCCGCGGCGCTCAACCCGCTGTGTCTCAAACTGCTGCCGCTCGCCGCGCTCGGCGTCGTCGTCTATCCGCTCTGCAAACGGTTCACGTGGCTCGTCCACTTCGTGCTCGGCGCGGTCGACGGCCTCGCGCCGCTCGGCGGGTACATCGCCGTCGCCGGAACGATCGGCGTCCCCGCCCTGCTGCTGTTTCTCGCGGTGACCGTGTGGGTGGCGGGCTTCGACATCCTCTACGCGCTGATGGATCTGCAGTGGGACGTCGAACTCGGGATGCGTTCGTTTCCCGTGCGTTTCGGCGAGCGCAACGCGCGGCTTTGGCCGATCCTGCTGCATGCGACGATGACGCTCGCGCTGCTCGCGGCCGGAGTGCTCGGGCACGCCGGATGGCTATACTACGTCGGCGTCGCGCTGGCGGCGGGTGTGACGGTGTACGAAGACCGTCTCATCAAGCTTGCGCAGAACGTCTTCGTGCTCAACGATCGGATCTTTACGACCAACATGACGTTCTCGGTCGCGTTTCTGGGGACGACGCTCGCGTCGTACGTGATCCCGCGGTGAAGCGCGGCGACTTTTTGCGCGGCGCGGCCAACGTCGTCGGCGCGGCGGCCACCCTCCCCCCGTCGCCCTACACGCCGACGCTTCGCTTGGCGGTCGTGTGTCCGCAGAGCGGGATCGACAGAGTCGTAGGCCAGCAATTGGTGACCGGCGTGCGCGCCGCCGTCGATTACCTGAACAACCTGCGCGCGCCGACCGACCCCGCGCTGCTCTACTCAGCCTACGACGACCACAACATCCCCTCGGACGCGGTGGTGCAGAGTTCGTTCGCCGTCGGCAATCCCGACACGCTGGCGACGATCGGGCACCTCAGCTCGGCAGCGACGCTCGTTGCGCTGCAGGGGTACGGGTCGGCGCAGATGCCGCTGATCGTGCCGACGGTGACCGACGACCAGATCACCGCAAAGGGCTATCGCAACGTCTTCCGGCTCCCGACGAAAGATTCCGACGAGGGCAGCCTCGTCGCGCAGTACGCGATCAGCACCGGCTCCAAGGCGCCGCACGTCGTGACGCAGGACGGCGACTACGGACCCGTCGTCGCGGGCGGGTTCACGCGCCGCGCGAGCGCGATGCACGTGAGCGCCGCTTCCACGACGTGCTCGCTCGACAAACCCGACTTCGCGAAGGCGGCGGCGGACGTGCTCGCGCACCAGCCCGATTGCGTCGCGCTGGCCGGCAACGCCGAGGACCTCGGTCCGCTGATGGCGATCCTGCGCACTGCCGGATACACCGGACGGTTTCTGGGCACGCAGGGGTTTTTCGACGGGCTGACCGTCCAGCGGTTCGCGAAGGAGGCCGAAGGGATGGTCGTCTCCTCGAACGTGCCCTATTACCCGCTCGCGCCGACCGTCGCTCAAACCGTGGCCGACTATCAGGCGCACTACGGCGCTCTCATGCCGGTCGCGGCCTTCGGGTACGCGGCGGTCCAGCTGATCCAGCTCGCGCAGCGCCGCAGCGGCGCGACCACGCGCGCGGCGATGATCCGCGCGCTCGCGACGGGCGGCTCGTACGACACCGTGACGGGTTCGTACACGTTCGGCGCGACCGGCGACGTGTTCGATCCCAACTGCTACTTCTACAAGGTGAGCGGCGGGAAGTTCGCCTACGAGCGCCAAGCCCACCATTCGGGATTCATGCTGAAGTAAGGGGGACCCGTGCAGCCGCCGACGACGCCGATGACGCCCTTTCGAGGACGCGAGTCGCTGCGCGTCCGCGGCGAGCGCGCGACCTTCGTCTGGACGCTCCTCTCGCTTCCGCTGAGCATCCTCGTCATCGGCGCCGTGCTGCAGCACCAGATCACGTATTCGCAGCTGGCCTTGCTCGTCGTCGTCGCGATGGTGTACGTCGCGTTCGCTCGCGGCCGACTGCTCGGCGGGGGCCTGCGCGTCCACGCCGGACAGTTCGCGCACGTGCACGCGGTCGTCGAAGAGTGCGCGCGGATGCTCCGCATGCCGGCGCCGCACGTGTTCGTGCGCGACGATCCGTTCGTCCCGGTGGTGGGGATCGGCATCGGCGCGCCGTACGCGATCGTGATCTCGGCGCAGTTCGTCGAGCACTTCAGCGACGACGAATTGCGCTTTCTCGTCGGCCGCGAGCTCGGGCACATCGCCTCGGGAAACACGCGCTTCACGTCGCTGCTCAGTTCGAACGGCCGCGAAAACGGCGTGATCGCGGTCGCGTTCGGTGCGTGGCTGCGCAAGATCGACTACACGGCCGACCGGGTGGGCCTGCTGTGCTGCGGATCGCTCGACGCGGCGCTCCGCGCGATCGCCGTCTCGACGTTCCACTCGGTCGGCCGCAAAATCGACCTGGGCGCGTTCGCCGAGCAGCTCAAAGAGCTCAACGCGGAGCCGTCCCTGCGCATGGCCGAGTGGACCGCGTCGACGCCGTACGCGACGAACCGCATCGCGGCGCTGCACCGTTTCGCCCGTGACCCGCTCTACCTGACCTGGTCGAAACGCTTCGCCGCGAACGCGGCCGCGTCGAGCGTGACGGAGACGAGCGGCCCCGCCTACGCAGGTTTCGGCCGGCGCGCGTGGGCGCTTGCGATCGACGTGGTCGTCATCCAAACGCTGATTCCGGCGGTCAACCTGCTGACGCGGCCCCATACGTCGGGCTCCGCCCGGGTCGCCAAAGCACTCGCCGCCGACAAGGACACCGCCGGGATCGCGCAAGCGCTCACGATCGCCCAGATACCGCAGCTCGCCCACGACACCGTCTTGTGGCTCGCGTTCCTCGCATACGTCGTCGTGCTCGTCGCGCTGGCGGGTCAGACGTTCGGGATGATGGTCTCCGATCTGCGCGTCGTCGGCGTCGACCACGGCACGCGGATCGGCTTGCGCCGCGCGGTCGGACGATACGTCTCTTTTCTAGTGAGTTTGTGCGTGCTCGTCGGCTGGTGGTCGATCTTCCGCCGCGTGCAGCCCTTCGAGCAGTGGTCGCGAACCCGCCTCGTCAGCGGAGGCGCCGCCGTTCGTTCGTAGCGCGCTGCGGCCTTCCGCGTGGGAGCCGTGGCGCTCGGCGTACGTGCGGGTGAACTCCGCGCCGAGCAGCAGGATCAGCGCCGAGTAGTAGACCCACAGCAGCAGCACGACGAGCGAACCCGCCGCTCCGTAGCCCGACGCGACGCCGGCATGCGCCAGGTACAGCGCGATGAGACTCTGGCCGGCGACGAACAAGACGGCGGTGACGACGGCGCCGACCCGCACGTCGCGCCACGCGATGTCCACGTCGGGGAGGTACTTGTACATCACCGCGAAGAGCACGGCGATCAGCGCGATCGAAACGACCCAATTCACCACGGTGAACAGCAGGCCGGCGCCGGGGAACGGGAGCAGCGCGACCAGACGCGTCGAAACGATGCCGATCCCGGCGTTGACGACGGACGTCACCAGCAGCAGGAACGCGATGGCGAGCAGCATCCCGAACGACGCGAGGCGCTCGCGGATCGCGAGCACGAGCCCTCTCTTCGGCGGCTGCGCGTCCCATACGGTGTTGAGCGCGTCCTGCAGCGCGGCGAAGAGCCCGAGCGCACCGACGATCAGCAGAATCCACCCCACGATCTGCGCGAAGATCGATTGCCCCGGCTTGGCGAACGCGGCCGTCACCATCTCGCGCACCGTGTCGGCCGCTTCCTTACCGGCCGAGCTTTGGATCGCGGCGAGCATGCGGTCCTCGACGACGTGGTGACCGTGCCCGGTTCCGCTTGCCACCCCGATCGCGTAACCGGCGATCGCGATGATCACGATGAACACCGGCGCGATCGCGAAGATCGTCGTATACGACAGCGCGGCGGCGAGGCGCGGCACCTTGTCGGCATTGAAGCGTCTGAACGTGGTCTTGAGCAGGCTGACGTCGAGATGCATTCGCAGCGATCCGTACCCACCGCGGAGCGCCGCGATTCAGCATTGGCCCTCGGCATTGACCCTCGGCGGCGCGGGTATGCTGTTAATCCGCAACGACAGCAGAGGGGTTCGCATGGCGGAGCACAGCGCTTCGGTTACGGTCAACGCGCCGGTGCACCAGGTGTATCAGCTCTACACGCACTTCAACGATTATCCGAAGTTCATGACGTTCGTGAAGGAAGTGACCTACCTGGATGACCAGCGCAGCCACTGGGTCGCCGACGTGATCGGGCGGCACGAATGGGATGCGGTGAACGAGGACTGGATCCCCGACCGGCAGATCGGCTGGCGTTCGGTCGATGGGGTTTCGAACAGCGGCCGGGTGACGTTCGAGCCGGTGGGCACGGACCGCGCGCGCGTGACGGTCGAGGTCGACTACCAGCCGCCGGCCGGAGTGCTGGGCAGTCTCGGCGAGGCGCTCGGCGCAGGCGGGGAGTTCGAACGGCGCCTGCGGCACGATCTGGGGCACTTCGCGAAGATGGTCGAGCAGGCGCCCCCCGGCGCGCTCGACCCGACGTCGTCGGCGTACTTGTTCCACGACGAGAGCGCGGCCGCGCGCGGCGAGACGACGCAGGCCCAAGACGAGTCGATGGGGATGGTCGAGGACGCGGCCCGCGAGGCCCGTCACGTGCCGACCACCAGCGAGACGGCGACCGAGGAGACGGTGCCGCCGGTCCCCGGCACGACGCGCGGCCGCGAACTAACCTAAGGCGCGCCGTCTACGTCTTCGTCGTCGTCGTCTTCTTCGTCGTCATCGTCGTCGTCATCGTCGTCATCGTCGTCGTCGACGACGTCCGGGTCGAGTCGCTCGCTCGCCGCCTCTTCGTCGCGTTTGGCCGGTGAGGGGTAGCGCTCTTCGGTGAGGTCGTCCTCGTAGAGATCGCGGCGTTCCATCTTCGAGATGTACCACCGCCGCGCCGGCCGGAAACCGCCGCCTTGCTTTCGCGGTCCACAGACGTTGTGAACGCGATCCAAATCGACCGCAACGGCGGTCCCGAAGTGCTCCAGCTCGTCGACGTTGCGACGCCCGCGCCGGGCCCCGGCCAGGTGCTCGTGCGGCAAAGTGCCGCCGGGATCAACTACGTCGACGTCTACCAGCGCACCGGTCTCTACAAGGTGCCGCTGCCGTTCATCGTCGGACGCGAAGGCGCAGGGGTGGTCGAAGCGATCGGCGAGAGCGTCACGGGCGTAAAGGTGGGCGACCGGGTCGCGTACACGCATCTCGCCGGCGGCGGCTACGCGCAGGCCAACGTCGTCGACGCGCGCTGGCTGATTCCGATCCCGAGCGGCATCGATGACGCCACGGCGTGCGCGCTGATGCTGCAGGGCATCACGGCGCAATACCTCGCGACCGACACGTTCGTACTGCGGCCCGGACACGTCGCGCTGGTGCATGCCGCGGCGGGCGGCGTCGGCGCTCTGCTGGTGCAGATCGCCAAAGCGCGCGGCGCGCGCGTCATCGCGACCGTGGGCACCGCAGAGAAAGCGAGGCTCGCGCGCGAGGCGGGCGCCGACGATACGATCGTCTACGCCCAGACCGACTTCGCCGAGGCGACGCGCGCGCTGGTCGGCGAACACGGCGTCGACGTCGCCTACGACTCGGTCGGTCGGGACACGTGGGAACGCTCGCTGAGCCTGCTGCGTCCGCGGGGCATGCTGGTGCTGTACGGAGCGGCTAGTGGTCCGGTGCCGGCGATCGAGCCCGCAAGACTCATGGCCGCCGGCTCGCTGTATCTCACCCGTCCGACCGCCGGCGACTACATGCGCACGCGCGAAGAACTGCTGGAGCGCGCGCGCGACCTCTTCAGCCTCGTCGAAGCGGGGAGACTTCGGCCGCGCGTCGGCGCGACGTATCCGCTCGCGGACGCGGCGCAAGCGCATCGCGACCTGGAAGCGCGCGCGACGACCGGAAAGCTGATCCTTACGCCGTAAGACGCGGCGCCGCGACGCCAGGCGCGGTCGTCGCGTCGGCTTGCGGCGCGCCTTTGGCGAGCGTCAGCGGGATCACGCCGCCCCACACGCCGGGCAGATGATCTTCGGGCGCATCCTTCGGCCCGCCGGCGCGAATCTTCGCCGAGAACGTCGCGAGCGGGATCGCGACGACCGCCGTCGCGAGCAGTTCGCCGTCGTCCATCGCGCGCAGCTCGGCGCGACGGCCCGGGAGAAGCTGATCGACGAGTGCGTCGAGAAAGCGCGCCTTCTCTTCGGGATCGTCGACGACGCGCGCGACGCCGTGCACCGCCGCCGAGCGGTAATTCATCGACGAGTGGAACGCGCTGCGCGCGAGGACCAAGCCGTCGAGATGCGTCACCGTCGCGCAGACCGGCGTTCCGTGCGCGATCAGCGAGAGGATGCCGGCGCGGGTCGAGCCGTGCAGGACGAGCTCGTCCCCGACTCGCGCGCAGGCCATCGGAATCACCGCGGGCGCTCCGTCGACGACGACGCCGACGTGCGCGACGTACGCGGCATCGAGGATCGCGTCGAGCGCGGCACGGTCGTATGAGGCGCGTTCGGCGAGCCGGGTGATGCGGGTCGGTGCGGGCATGGGTCGATCTTACGTCAGCGCGGCGCCCCGGTCGAGAGCCGATCCGTGCGCTGGGGCCGGTGCCGCACGGCGTCGTAGGCCTCGGCAAGACGCTCGACCGCGCGCGCGATCGCGGGTGGTTCGCCGTTCGCGAAGCCCAGCACGAGCCCGCTCGGGCCGCCCGGCGCGGCGGCATACCGAGAGAGCGCCGGCGCGATGACGCCGCGTTTTTCGGCCGCCGCACTCAAGGCGGCGTCGTCACCCTCGAAGCGCGCCGTCAGATGCAATCCGGTCGCCGCACCTTCGAGCCGCATTTCGTCGCCCAGCCGAGCCCGCAGCGCGGCGACGAGCGCGTCCCGCCGTTCGCGGTATCGAGCCGACGCGCGCCGCACGTGCAGCGCGAAATGCCCCTCGCCGACGAGCGCGGCGAGCGCGACCTGCAGCGGAAACGACGGTCCGGCCGACGTCACCGTGCGCGCCGCCCGCACCGCGTCGAGCAAGGCGCCCGGGACGACGATCCACGCCACCCGCAGCCCCGGTGCCAGCGTCTTGCTGAACGTTCCGACGTAGAGCACGCGCGCGTCGTCGAGACCTTGCAGCGCCGGCAACGGCGCGCCGTCGTACCGGAACTCGGCGTCGTAATCGTCCTCGACGACGTACGCCTGCGCCGCGCGCGCCCAGGCGAGCAGATCGAGCCGGCGCCGCAGGCCCATCACGAGGCCGCTCGGATATTGGTGCGACGGCGTGACGTACGCGAAGCGCGCCGTGCGCGGAGCGCGCGCGACGTCGAACCCTTCGCCGTCGAGCGGCACCGGGACGACGTTGCCTCCGCAGGCGGCGACGGCGTCGCGAATCGCCCCGTATCCGGGATCCTCCACCGCGACGGCGTCGCCCGGATCGATGAGGACGTCGGAGATCAGCGCCAGCGCCGCGCGCGTCCCTTCGACGATCACGACGTTCTCGGCACCGAGCGTCACGCCGCGCGTCTGACGAAGATGCGCCGCGATCGCCTCGCGCAGCGGACGAAATCCGCACGGGTCGCCGTACATGCGCGTGTCGGGCGCATCGAGCCAGCGGTGCGCGATGCGCCGCCATGCGCCCTCCGGAAAGAGCGCCGGATCGGGGATGCCGGGCCGAAAGAGCATCGGTGCGCTGCCGGCGTCCGGATCGACGTATGCCGGCGCAGGGAGCAGGCGCCGCGCTCGCGCGGAGACGTGCGCCTGCGCCGGGACCGCGGCGCGCTCACCGCGCGCGCGCAGCGGCAGGCCGGCGGCGACGTACGTTCCCGCGCCGAGCCGCGTTTCGAGGTAGCCCTCGGCGACGAGCTGGTCGATCGCCTGCGTCACCGTGTTGCGCGAGACGCCGAGCTGCTCCGCCATCGTGCGCGAGGCGTGCAGCCGCGTTCCGCCGGCCAATTCACCGGTTAGAACCGCATCGCGCAGATGCGCCGCCAGCTGCCGGTGCAGCGCGACGCTCGAACCCCGATCCGGAAAGAACGACACCGCCTAGGACAGGCCGCCATAGGCGATGACGGTAAGCGACTCGGTTACAGCGTCGGCACCGACCTCCGTGTCGAGCATACGGACCGGCGTTTCGCCTCCACAGTAGGCAGGCGAGACGCCAAGCGCGCAGGCGATGTCATCGACGGTCAGGTGCAGCGTCAAGCGAAGCCTGCGAAGCGCTGCCGCGCGAACGCTTTTGTGTGCATCGGGTGCAGCCGATGTTACACGCCGAGGGTGGGCGATCCCAGGTCCAGCGCGTCGCCGGGGATCACGCGAACCGGGTGCGTGCGCGCGAGCTCGTCGGCGAAGCGCGACGCGTCGCCGACCAGCACGATGAAATCGTCTTCGACCAGCTCGCGCGCCGCGAACGCGCGCACCGCATCGGCATCGACCGCTTGCACGCGGCGCGCGTAGAGCGAGAGCTCGTCGAGCGGAACGTCGTACAAGACGTGTTCGGAGAGCGCACCGGCGATGCCGTCGATCGTCTCGATCGAACGGAAGAAGCCGCCGGTCACCGTCGCTTTGCGTTTGACGAGATCCTCATCCGTCGCCGGCGCGTCGACGAGCGAACGCAGCGTTGCGAGCGTGACCTCCGTCGCTTCGACCGCGCGCGTGTGATCGACCAGCGTCGAGGCGGTGAAGAGTCCCGGCAGACGGCGCGCGCCCAGCGACGCGCCCGCGCCGTACGACAGCCCCCGATTGACGCGAATCTCCTGGTTGAGCCGGCCGCTGTAGCCGGACAGCACCGCCGTCGCCACCGTGCCGGCGTAGTAGTCGGGGGAACTGCGCCGGATCGTGACGCGGCCGGCGACGAGCGCGGTGCGGCCCGAATCCGGTTTGTCGACGATGACGACCTGCGCGCGCGGCGGCGGGATCGCGCCGTCGGGACGCGCCGCCTGTGCCGTATCGCCGGCGCGCCACCCGCCGAGTTCGCGCTCGGCGAGCGCGAACGCATCGTCGGGACTGATGTCGCCGCCGATCACCAGCACGGCGTCGTCGGGCCGGTAGAACCGCTCGTGAAACCAGGCGACGCGATCGCGGCCGAGCGCGGCGAGCGTCGCCGCGGTTCCGGCCAGCGGATGACCGTACGGCGCGCCGCCGTACGCGACGCGCTGCGCGGTCAGGCGCGCGACGGCGCTCGGGTTCGCATACGTCAGCGCAAGATCCGAGATCGACTTCGTGCGCACGCGTTCCACTTCGCGCGGCGTGAAGGCCGGCTGCCGAACGACTTCCTTGAGCAGCGCGAACGCCTGCGGGAATGCCGGCGTCGTCGCGGTGACGCCCACCACCGAGGCGTCGTATCCGGAGGCGGCGTCGAGCCGCGCGCCGAGCGCGTCGATCGCCGCTGCCAAGTCGGTCGCGCTGCGCGTCGTCGTGCCCTGCGTGATCAGCGCCGCGGCGAGCGCCGAGAGGCCGGCTTCGTCTTCGCGTTCGGCGGCACCGCCGGCGCGGATCACGAGCTGTGCCGCGATCAGCGGCAGGTTGCGCAGTTCGAAGACGACGACGCGCAGCCCGTTGTCCAGCACGCGCTCGACGGGCGCGGGAAGCAGGGCATCGCGCGGCGCTCCGGCGACCGGCATCGCATGCGACGCCGTCACTGCGGCAGATACTCGATGACGGTGCGGTTCTCGGCGCGCAGATACGTCTGCGCGACCCGCATGACGTCGGCGGCCGTTACCGCGAGGTAGCGATCGAGGTCGGCGTTGACAATGCCCGGATCGCCGCGTTCCGTCGTCGCATGCACCAGCGCGAGCGCGATGCCGCTCGCCGTCTGTCGCGAACGCACCAGGGCACTCGCGATCTGCGTCTGGACGCGCGCGAGTTCCGCCGGCGACGGCGGCTCGGTGCGAACCCGCTCGAGTTCCGCCTCGAGCGCAGCGCGCGCGTCGGCCAGCGCCACCCCGCGCGCGCACGTCACGCGCGCTCCGAAGAGGCCCGGCTGCTCGCGCAAATCCGCCGACGCCCAGGCGCTCGTCGCGAGCTGCTTGTCGTAGATCAGCGAGGTGTAGAGCCGCGAGGACCGGCCC
>JAQBPL010000230.1 GCA_028287545.1 Vulcanimicrobiota bacterium
GCCGCAACCCGAGCCGTAGGCCGAGCCATGGCAAGAAACCCAGTAGCCCTCCTCTACCCCTGCCACCGAGTAGTAGACGCCAACGGAGCCCTGCACCAATACGCCTACGGCGTCGAGAACAAAGCCCGCATCCTCTCGCTCGAAGGCTACAAGACAACCGCGCGCCGGTAGCGCATCCCGCCGCCCACGATCGTGGCCCATGCTTCGACAAGCTCAGCATGACAACGAGAGAGCCGCGCAAAGCGTAGCAGCAGCACCCCGGTCATGGACCGAGCACAGCGTGGTCTTCCGCGTAGAACCACGTTGTTGCGAGGTCGCGCCCGGGGGCCCCGCGCCATAGGCGTGGGGGGCGCGCAGCGGAGCGAAGCGCCGTTAAAAGGACGTATTGTGCCGAGCGCTGAAGGCGCTCGGCACAATACGTCCGCGGCCCCTTCAGATATACACCAACGAAGGTTAACAGGCGGACAAGAGGAGGTGGTCATCGTTACTAGTGATAGTCCCAAACAGAGCCTTACGATGATCGGAGGTCTCCGGACGTAAGTCCGGGGCTCCGTAAACCGAAAAACCTTGTCCGCCGCCCCTCGGGGGCGGCTTTTTTTACTCGGGCTGGGTCGCCGAGCGAGAAGGCGCAGGTTCCGTGCTTTGTCCGCCGAAAATCGCCGGTTCGTGTCGCGGCACGTTCTGCTGACCGGTTTTGAGCCGTTCGGACCCCATCCCGTCAACCCGAGCGAACTGCTGGTACGCAGTCTCGAGGGTCGTATCGTCGCCGGACGTCTCGTCGCGGTGCGGGTGCTGCCCGTGGAGACGCGCACGCTGCGCGACCGGATCGAAACGGCGCTCCACGAGGAGCAGCCGGAGTTCATCATCGGGACCGGCTTCGCACTCGGCCGCATGGCGCTGAGCCTCGAGCGGGCCGGGCTGAACGCCCTGGACTTCGAGATGCCCGACGCGGTGGGCACGATGCGCAAGAACGACGTCGTCCAGCGGGGCGGCCCGGACGCCCGCTTCTCCACCCTGCCGCTCGCCGAGATCGGCGAAGCGTGGCGCAGCATCGGCGTCCCGGGCTACGTCTCGAACACCGCCGGCACGTTCCTGTGCAACCAGTGGCTCTACGAGACCCTCGCCCTGACCGCGAACACGACACCGCCGATCCCGGTCGGCTTCGTCCACCTTCCCGCGCTGCCGGCCCAAGTTGCCGCGCTGGGCGCGGAACGGACGCCGTCGATGTCGCTCGAACTCATGCGCAAAGGCATCGAGACGCTGATCGAGACGGTCGCGGCCTGGCTCGAAAGCAAACCCGCCCCACCCGCGCAACGCGCAGCCGGCCAGTTGTGGATTCCGCGCGGACTACGAGAAGTTGAACGATAACACCGAGCGCGACCCGCGCTTCTACGCCATCCCCGATACCCACGGCCACGCAAAGGGCGAGCACAAACCGTACGCAGAGGAACGTCCGCTTCCCCTGACGGCGCGGATGCTCTTCCTGTGGTTCTTCCATGCCTGCCGGCGAGGGTATCCGCGCTTCCTGATGGTCGCGGACCACATGAACTACCTCACCTTCGAGGACCCGGCGGCGGTCAATCTCGTGCGGCGCGCGCTGAAGCTCGCGCAGGCGGGCGATCTCTACGGCGCCGCCGAGACCGCCAATGTCGACGTCGGCCACGCAGCGGTGGTCGGCGAAGGGCTGCGCCGCGGGATGCGCTACTCGATCGGGGCCGAGGTCGACAACGATCCGCGCTCGCGTCCCGACGCGCAGAACATCGTCGACGCGATGCGGCCCGACGCGATCATCCGCTCGGTCCACTTCATCCCGATCACGCATCCGGTGCACGGCGAGAATTGGCCGTGGCCCTTCGACAATCCGGAGTTCGCCGAACTCTTTGACGTCGTCGGCACCGAGACGCTCTGGGAAACGTACGTCACGACGCTGGTCGACGCGATCGAACGCCTGCCCGGCCACATCGTCGGACACTTCTACGTTCCGGCGCTGTTCGGCCACTGGCCCGACGACGCGAAACTCGAAACCTACGAAGATCGCGTGCTCGACGCCGCCGCGGCGCGCGGGATGGCGATCGAGTTCAACACGCGTTTTCTGTATCGCGACCATAGCGACGAAGAGAAACGGCGCTATCTGGACGCCAACAAACGGCTGCTCCGCAAGGCGAAGGAACGCGGCGTCGGGATCGCCATCGGCTCCGACGCGCATTCTCCGAAAGACCAAGGCAACGCGTTCGAGACGGTGCTGGCGGTGCTTGACGAGCTCGAGATCAACGAGATCGTCTTCCCGCTCGGCGGCCTGCTGCGTCGGGTCGCCCTGCGCGTCGTCCGCGAACCGGAACCCGAGCCGCCGCCGCCGCCCGAACCGGTGAAGGTCGCGGTGCGGGCCGAGGAAGCCGAACCCGCGGCCGAAGCGCCCAAGCCCGTGCGCAAAGCGCGGCCCGCGCCCAAGCCGGCCCGCGCGGCCGAACGCTCCGAGCCCGCCGCGGCAGAGGCTGCCGCGGTCGAGCCCGCCGCCGTCGAGGCCGCCGCTGTCGAGCCCGTCGCGGCGGATGTCGCCGACGACGCCCCGCCGGCCGCCCCGCAGGCCGAAGAGCCCGCGCCGAACGGTACCGCCGCTGCCACGGCGCCGGCCCCTGCGCGCGTCCCGAAGGCGCGCCCGGCGAAGCGGCCACCGAACGGCGAAGCGACCGCAGTGCCGGCCGGCGAGCCGCCCCCTGCACCGCAGCCGGATCCTCCGGAGTCCGCGCCCGCTGCTGCGCCTGCCGCAGCCGCGGCGCCTCCGCCCGCGCTGAAGGCACCGGCGGTCAAGGCCCAGCCGCCGGCCAAGCCGCAGCCGCCGGCCAAGCCGCAGCCGCCCGCCAAGCCGGCGAGCGCGAACGCGAACGCGAAGGCCGAGCCGGCGAAAGCGTCCGCGAAAGCCGCCCCGGCGAAATCGGCCCCGAAGGCCTCCGCCGCGAAGGCCCCTGCCAAAAAGACGCCCGCCGCGAAGCAGCCCGCGAAGGCAGCGCCCAAAGCGAAGCCGACGGGCAAGAACGACCACGCCAAGCACCCGCCGAAGCCTGCCCCCAAGAAGGCCGTCAATGCCAAGACCGCGGCGAAGAAGGCCGCCCCGGCGAAGAAATCCAGCATGGTGAAAAAGGCGGCGCCCGCGAAGAAGAAGCCGCCGCCGAAGAAGACGGCGGCGCGGGCGCCGGCCAAAAAGGCCGCTCCCGCGAAAAAATCCGCCGTCAAGAAGCCGGTGTCGGGACGCAGCGCGCCGGTCCGCAAGGCGACGGCCGCCAAGAAAACGCCGAAAAAAACAGCGACGAAACGTCGCTAGGAGGGTCCGTTTGCAGAAATTCGTGATCGGCGCGCTCGCATGCGCGCTGTCCGTCAGCGCGTGCGCGAAGGTGGGCGATGCGCCCGTAGGCACGACGACGACGACGCGTTCGCAGGGGACCATCTCCGGTCAGCTGCGCGTCGCCATCCAGCGCTCGCCCAACACGCTCAACCCGCTGCTCTCGGCCAACACGACCGAGGGGTTCTTGAACCGGCTGACCTTCGACACGCTGGTCAGCGTCGACGGGAGCGGGAAGAACACCATCCCGATCCTTGCGACGGAAGTGCCGACCGAGAAGAACGGCGGGATCAGCAAAGACGGTCTGGCGATCACGTACCACCTGCACTCCGGCGTCAAGTGGCACGACGGCGCTCCGTTCACGAGCAAGGACGTCAAGTTCTCGTGGCAAGCGATGATGAACGACGCGAACAACGTCAACGAGCGCGTCGGTTACGAAGACGTCAAGTCAGTCGACACGCCGAACGACCTCACTGTCGTCTTCCACCTCAAGCGCAAGTTCGCGCCGTTCGTGAACACCGTTTTCGGCGAGAGCGATAGTCCGGTCGCGATCGTTCCCGAACACCTCCTCGCCAAGTACAAAGACCTCAATCGCATTCCGTTCAATCAGGAACCCGTCGGCACCGGGCCGTTCAAGGTCGCTCGCTGGGTGCGCGGCGATCACATCGAACTCGTCGCCAACGACGACTATTTCCGCGGCAAACCGAAGCTGCGCACGATCATCGTGCGCGAGATTCCCGACGAGAACACCTCGGTCAACGCGCTACGCTCGCACGACGTCGACTGGATCTTCGAAGCATCGGAACAGCACTACAGCGTGCTCAAGACGATCCCCGACATCAACGTCGTCCTCAACGAGAAGCCGCAGACGCTCCAAATGCTGGTCAACACGTCGCGACCGAACCTCGGCGACGTGCGCGTGCGGCGCGCGATCTCGTATGCGGTGGACAAGCCCGCGCTCGTCGAGAAGAACACGTTCGGCACGGCGACCGTCGCGTGGGCCGATCAGCCGCCGTTCCAATGGTCGTACACGTCGGACGTTGCGAAGTACCCGACGAGCGCGCAAAAAGCGAAGGCGCTGCTCGCCGAAGCGGGCTTCACCCCCGGTCCCGACGGGATCATGCGCAAGAACGGCCAGCCGCTCACGGTCGTGCTCAGCTACAACGTCGAGAACACGACGCGGCGCAACGTCGCGGTCCAGGTGCAGGCGATGCTCCGGGCGGTCGGCATCGACGCGCAGATGAAGACCTATCCGGCCAACATCCTCTTCGCCACCTACGGGCAGGGCGGCGTGCTGACCAACGGCCGGTACGACCTGAACATCTCTGGCTGGATCGCGGGTCAGGACCCGGACGATCATTCGGAGTTCGGCTGCGACCAAATCCCGCGGCCGGGGCACCCCGACGGCGTGAACTACACGCGCTACTGCTCGAAAGCCATGGATGCGCTGCAGGCGAGCGCGCTCGCCAGCTACGACGAAGCCGTCCGCAAGCCGGCGTACGTGAAGATCCAGCAGCTCCTGGCGGCGGATCTCCCGATCGTCTACATCTGGTTCCCGCGCATGCTCCAGCCGATCAGCCGTGATTTCAAGGGCTTCGCGCCGAATCCGGTCAACGAAGCCTGGAACGCGTACGAATGGAACATCTAGCAGCCGTGCGCATGCCGGAGGGGCGATTGCCGTGTTCGACGAGCCGCTAAGCCCGATCGCACGAATCCCGGAGCTGCGCTGGCTCAAGGCGATGATCGTCGAGAAGGCATTGACCCGTGGTGACTACCTGCTCTCGGGCGGCGCACGCAGCGACTACTACATCGACAAGTTCCGGCTGTTCAGCGACCCGCTGATCTTGCGGCGCATCGCGCGCATGTTCTCGCCGATCGTCAGCGAGATCAGTCCCGACCTCATCGGCGGAACGGAACTCGGCGGGGTGATCATCGCGACGGCCGTCTCCCAGATGACCGGCCTTCCGATGATCGTCGTCCGCAAGCAGCCCAAGCAGTACGGCGCCTTCGCCGCCGAGTACGTCGAGGGACCGTTCAGCGCGGGACAACACGTGCTGCTGCTCGAGGACGTCGTCACGAGCGGCCGCGAGCTGCTCGCCGCGCGTGCGCGCTTAGAAGAGCTCAACCTCAAGGTGACGCCCTACGCGATCATCGCTCGCGGCCTGGCGCCGGTCAGCTCGCTGATCCAGTTCTCCTTGCCCCGCAGCGGCCCGAAGACCGACAACTAGGCCGGCCCTCAACCCAGGGTGACGGTGCGGTGGTCGTCGGCGACGAGGACCGCACCGTCGAAGTGTTCGCGGGCGGATTCGTCCAGGTCGAGCGACGTCGATTCTTCGCCGTAGTGGGTGAGGAGCAGGCGCCGGACGCCGGCCGCGCTGGCCATCGCGGCCGCGTCGGCGGCAGAGGAATGACCGCGTATCCCCGGTTCGACCTCACCGCTACGCAACGTCGCCTCGCACACGAACACATCGCTCTCGCGAGCCAACGCGATGACGCGTTCGTCGGGCGCCGTGTCGGCCGAGTAGGTCACGCTGGCGCCGCCGCGGTCCCAGCGGATCGCGAAGGCAGGGATGTAGTGCGCCGTGTGCGCGAAACGCAGCGTCGCGCCCTCGATCGCGAGCGGCAGCGCCGGGTCGTACTCGTGCAGTTCGAACACGTCGCTCAGAAAGTCGCCGCCCTCGGGCGCGAACGCGGACACCAGGCTGCTCAGCATCGCGAGACCCCCCGGCGGCAGATGCACGGGGAGCTTCGCGGCGCGCCGGCGGGGACCGTAGCGCAGCGCGTACCGCAGCGGGATCAGATCGATGAAATGGTCGGCGTGCATGTGGCTGATCACGACGGCGCCCAGCCGGTCGTAGTCGACGTGACGGCGCAGGTTGGCTAGCGCCCCCGTGCCCAAGTCCAAAACGATCGGCGTCTCACCGTCGTCGACGAGGTACGAGCTGCAGGCGCGGTCGGGCCGCGGGATCGAAGCGCTCGAGCCCGCGACGATCAATCGCGCCGTGGCCGTCAGAGGGATCGGACCGCCTCGAGGACGGCCGCCGCATGACCCTCGACCGAGACGCGAGGCCACACTTTGGCGATCGTCCCGTCGGAGGCGACCAGGAAGGTCGAGCGCTGGATGCCGATGCTTTTCTTGCCGTACATGTTCTTCTCGACGATCACGCCGAAGGCGTCGCAGATCGCCGACGACGTGTCGGCGAGTAACGGGAAGTTCACGTTGTACTTGACCGCAAACTTCTTTTGGTCGGCGACCGTGTCACGGCTCACGCCTACGACGTTCGCTCCGGCGGCGGCCAGATCGCCCTTGAGGTCGCGAAAGGCCTGCGTTTCGGCGGTGCAGCCGGGCGTGTCAGCCCGCGGGTAAAAATATACGACGAGGCTTCGTCCGGCGAAGCTGCGCAGATCGACCTCCCGGCCGTCTTGATCGCTGGCGCCGACATCCGGCACCGGGGCACCCGCTGAGAGCAAAACAGAATCCTAGATAAAGATCAGGGGGTTCCGGCTACGGCCGGTTCGCGTCGCCCCGTAGGCGACGGTTTGAATTGGGAGAGCGGGACAAGGAATAACAGCCGGTCGAACGGCTCCATCTCGGCGAAGGTGTCGATGTGCAGGAACGCACCCTTCCGCCAGACGCCGAGCGGAATGCAATCTTCAGCCGGAGGAGGCTGCGGGACCTCTCCCTGGAGCCGCTCGCCGACATTGTACGTGTCGTCACCAAACGCGATCCGCCCGCGGGTTCCCGGGAAGCGCGAGAGCATCGCGAAAGCCGGCGCCGCGAGGGTGGTCGTGGAGTACGTCCGGATCGCCTCGAACTGATGGGCGATCGAGTGCGCGAAGGCCTCGTCCTGGACCCGCATGACGACCGGAATCTGCGGGTTGCGCGCCCGGACGCCGAGCGCGACCTCCAGGTTCGCCGTGTCGCTGTCGGTCAGCGCGACGACCGCCCGGGCCTGCGCGATGTTGCAGAGGTTGAGGGTGGCGTCGTTCGTCGCATCGCCGGTCAGCAGCTCGATTTGGCGCGACCGCGACGCCTCGATCAGCGCCGAGTCGGGGTTCGCTTCGATCACGACGACCTTCTGCCCGAGCGCGTGCAGGTAGCCGATCACGCGGGTGCCGACGTTGCCGGATCCGCACACCAGCACGTGACCGCGGGTGCGAATTTGGCGCAGCCCCTGCATCGACGTGAATTGCGCGCGGGTGAGCGCGGAGGTGACGAAGGCGATGAAGATCCCCGACGTCGCAACGCCGGTGATCATCACCAGCGCCGCCATCAGCATCGGAAGCGCCCCGTGGCCGCTCGGGGTGATGTCGCCGTAGCCCGTCGTCGTGAACGTCGTCATGACGAAATACGCGGCCGTCACGACGTCACGGTGGAAGGCGAGGCTGAAGTACGTGACGGCGACGAGGAAGATCGCGAACGTCGCGGCCATGACGCGCATGAGGATGGGGTCGAGCGTGCGCAGCGCCGCGATGCGCTTGCGCGCTGCGATCTTGAGGCGCAGCAGGTGGTTGCGGCGCCGTTCGACCCGCATCATCTGACGGGTTCCGCTGGTCGCCTCGAGTTGGTCGACCCGGGCGAAGGCGACGATCCGTTCGTCGGCGGGAAAGACGTGCTCGGGTCGAATCACCGGCGAGCCGCCGGCGGCGACGATCCGGCCGCGCAGCCGCTGCTGCGCTTCGCGCGGCGTCAGGCCGGCAATGCCGAATTCGGCGGCCGAGCGCTCCGTGAATCCCGCCTGGACGCCGTCCCGATCGGGAAACTGCAGCGCGTAGAAGCAGGACGGGTCTAGCGCGGAACCGACGAACGTGGCGGCGGCGTGCGATGCGAGCGAGAGGACGGAGCAGTTCGGAAGGTTTTGCTCGAGCTTGCGTCCGAGGGTGCGATTGAACTGGCGCAGCACGACGCGAATCGCGGGGTTGAGGTCTCGAGCTTTGAGCGCGACCTGCAAGTTCAGGCGGTCGTCGTCGGAGAGCGTCATGATCGAGGTCGCATCCATCACCCCCGCCACCCGCAGCGCGTCGTAATCGTTGGGCGCATGGGGAAAATACTCGCAGCCGAGCCGATCCAGCTTCGCGGCGAGTTCGTGGTCGTGCACCCACAAGAGCGCCACCCGATGTCCCTGCGTGGCACACAGTTCCTCGCACACGCGCAATGCCAGCGCGTCGCCGCCAACGACAAGAATCAGAGGGATCGAACTCAACATGTCATCGTCATCGGATCAAGGGCCGCACCCGCTCGCCGAAATACTCGTAGCGTATGCTGCCAAGCGTACCCTCGATGGACCCGTCATCGAGGTAGGCACGGGTTCGGGACGCAATACCCGGGCCCTGGTCGCGGCGGCGATCCCGGTCGTCGGCGTGCCGGACGCCACGCCGTACACGCAGCTCCCGGGCACCAAAGACAACTACGGCGGCGCCCTCTCGACCCACGCGTACCTGCACGGCGCCAGCGACAAGCTGCGCACCGGCATCGCCGAGCTGCGCCGGGTCTTGATGCCCGACGCGCCGATCTTCATCACGCTCGGATCGATTCTCGACGCGCGGTACGGGTTGGGCATGCCGGTCGACGAGCGGACCTTCGCGGCCGGCGACGGTGACGAGGCGGGGGTCCCGCACGCCTATTTCGACCGCGACGGCGTCGTCGAGCTGCTCCGGGGTTACACGATCGACGCGCTGGACGAAGTCGAGGTCGACGGAATCGTCGGCCAGTGGGCCCACGGCGAGGACGAGGTCGCGGGCCGCGTCCACTGGTTCGTCGTGGCCCGCAAGAAGTAGAAAGAACGTCAGCGATGTCGCAAGTCTGGCTGATCACCGGAAGTTCTCGCGGATTGGGCCGTGCTCTCGCAGGCGCCGTGCTCGCCGCAGGGCACAGGCTGGTCGCGACGGCGCGTGACCCCGCGCAGCTCGCCGATCTGGTGGAACGCTACGGCGATCGGGTTCGCGCCGTCTCGCTCGACGTGACCGATCCGCACGCTGCCGAAAATGCCGTCAAAGCAGCGCTCGACGCCTTCGGGCGGCTCGACGTGCTCGCCAACAACGCCGGTTACGGCAACGTCGCCCCGATCGAGGACACGAGTCTCGCCGAGTTCCGCGCGCAGATCGAGACGAATCTCTTCGGCGTCATCAACCTCACCAAGGCCGCGATTCCCGTCATGCGCGAGCAGAGGTCGGGTCGCATCATACAGTTCTCGTCGATCGGCGGACGAATCGGACCGCCCGGCCGCGCTGCCTACGCGGCTGCCAAGTGGGGCGTCGAAGGCTTCTCCGAAGTGCTCGCCAAGGAGGTCCGGCCGCTCGGCATCAAGGTCACGATCGTCGAACCGGGCGGTTTCCGCACCGACTTCGCGGGCTCGTCGACGACGATTCGCGAGGGGCGCCCCGAGTACGATTCCACCGTCGGCGCAACGGCCAGATTCCAACGCGACTACAGCGGTGCGCAGCCCGGCGACCCTGCGAAGGCGGCCGCGGTCATCATCCACATGGCGAGTCTCGACGAGCCGCCGCTGCGGCTGCTGCTCGGAAGCGACGCCGTTCGCGCCGCGGAACAAAGCGACGCCGCGCGCATCGACGCCGATAGGAATTGGCGAGACGTGAGCGTCTCGACCGATTTCGAGCCGGCGGGCTAGTACCGCGGGACGCCGGGGTCGATCGACTCCGACCAGGCGTCGATGCCGCCGGCCAGATTGACGGCCGCCTCGTAGCCGTTCGCGTTGAGGTAGCTCGTCACGCGGCCGCTGCGTCCCCCGCTGTGGCACATCACCACGATCGGGACGTCGGCCGGGAGTTCGGCGAAGCGCGCCGGAATTTGGGCCATCGGAATCGTCACCGCGCCCGCGACGGAGGCGGTCGCGATCTCGTCGGGCTCGCGCACGTCGAGCAGGACGAGCGGTTCGCCCGCGTCGCGGCGGCGCTTGAGTTCGAACACGGAGATTTCGGTCACGCTTGGGGGGCGCCTTTGGTTGCGATCAGATCGTGCATCGGGCTCGACGCGTTCGCGTAGAGCCGCTTGGGCATCCGCCCCGCCAAGAACGCGTCGCGGCCCGCTTCGACCGCGGCCTTCATCGCGCGCGCCATCCGCACCGGATCGCGCGCTGCGGCGATTCCCGTGTTCATCAGCAGCGCATCGACGCCGAGCTCCATCGCGATCGCGGCGTCGGAGGCGGTCCCGACGCCGGCATCGACGATCACCGGGACGCCGGCGCGCTCCTTGATGATGCGAATCGAATACGGGTTGCAGACGCCCAGGCCGCTGCCGATCGGCGCGGCGAGCGGCATCACGGCGGCGCAGCCCACGTCTTCGAGCCGTTTGCACGCGATCGGATCGTCGACGATGTACGGCAGCACCGTGAAGCCGGCGCGGACGAGTTCCTCGCACGCAGCGATCGTCTCGACCGTGTCGGGATAGAGCGTTTGCGGGTCGCCGATCACTTCGACTTTGATGAGATCGGTGCCGAGCGCTTCACGCGCGAGCTTCGCGGTGAGCACGGCATCCTTCGCGGTGTAGCAGCCGGCGGTGTTCGGAAGCAGCGTCATCTTCGTGCGGTCGATGTAATCGACCAGCGTCTTTCCGCTCTTGTCGTCGAGGTGCATCCGGCGAATCGCGACGGTGACGACCTCGGCGCCGCTCGCCGCATGCGCGGCCTGCATCACCTCGAGCGACGGATACTTCCCCGTTCCTACGAACAGCCGCGAACGAAACTCGTACTTGCCGATCCGCAGCGTCTGCTCGGCCGTGCCGGTATCCATGCTAACCTCCCGCGACCGCGACGATGATCTCGAGGCGGTCGCCGTCGCGCAGCGTCGCCTGCGCGTGGCGTCCGCGCGGCACGACCTCGTCGTTGAGCGCGACCGCCGTGCCGTCGCGCCGCACGCCCCATGCGTCCAGGAGCGAGGCGAGCGTCGCGCCGTCTTCGATCTCGCGCACCTCACCGTTCACCGTGATCGTCACTCGGCGGGTTTCGCGGTGGCGGCGGCAGGCTCCCCGACCCGTTGCGGTGCGAACGCCGCCGGCACGCTCTCCCCGTCCACGATCATCGCCGCGATCGAGCGCGCGCTCGCGGGCGCCAGCAGGATGCCGTTCCGATAGTGGCCGGTCGCGACGACGTAGCCGGCCAGCGCGGTTTCGCCGAGATACGGCCGGCCGTCCGGCGTTCCGGGTCGCAAACCGGCCCAGGTTTCGACCACCGCGAACGACGCGAGCGCCGGCGCGACGGCGAGGGCTGCGTCCAGCAGATCGTGCATTCCCGCGGCGGTGACGCGGGCGTCGAAACCGCGCTCGAGGACGGTCGCGCCGACCAGCAGGCGGCCGTCGCCGCGCGGCACGAGATAGCGATGCCCGAGCCACACCAGTGCGCGCATCGCGCCGGCGGGGACCGCGAGCGCCAGCATCTCGCCGGCGACCGGCCGAACCGGAACGCGCACGGCGGAAGGCACGCCCGCGAGCTCGCCGGCCCACGCACCGGCCGCGTTCACGACGATCGGCGCGGCCGTGAAGCCGTGCGGCGTCCGCAGCCCGCGCACGCGGCGCGCGTCCGCTTCGAGCGCGAGATCGTCGACGCGTTCGAAGCGCACGCCGAGTCCTTCGCAGGCCGCGGTGAGCGCCCGGCCCAAGCGGCGGTTGTCGACCTGCGCTTCGTTCGCGACGAACAGCGAGCCGGCGCAGTGTTTCGCGAGCATCGGTTCGCGCGCGAGCGTCTCTGCGCGACCGAGAACGGTCACCTCGCCGCCGTTCGCGCGAAAGGTTTCCGCACGCGCGCAAAGCGCCGCCAGCGCCGCTTCGTCGAGCGCGACATGCATCGTGCCGTCGCGCCGAAAGCGCGCGTCGACGCCGGTGCGTTCGCGCAGCTCGTCGACGAACGCGGGGTAGCCGGCGAGCGCGGAGCTGCAGAACGCGAGCATCGCCTCGTCCGGCGTCGCCTCGCTGAAGGGCGCGAGCATCCCGGCGCCCGCCCACGACGCCGCGCGCGCCGGCTCCGCGCGGTCGTACACGGTCACGGAGACGCCGCGCTTGGCAAGCTCGTACGCAACGCCCAAGCCGATCAACCCGGCCCCGACGACCGCGACGTCAGCCATGACGGGCCGGCGTTCGAGCGGCGCTCACATGCCGGTGTAGACGGGGCCTTCGCCGCCTTGCGGCGGGACCCAGGTGATGATCTGATACGGATCCATGATGTCGCACGTCTTGCAGTGCACGCAGTTGGAGAAGTTGATCTGCAGCTTCCCCTCGGCCGGCGCGTCGCCGACTTTGGTGAAGTGGGGTTCGTAGACTTTCGCGGGGCAGAAATACTGGCACGGGTTGCCGTATTCGACCGTGCAGCGGTCGGCGCAAATGTTGGTGTCGGCGACGTGCAGGTGCGGCGGCTGATCCTCGTCGTGCATCGTGCCGCTCTTGAACACGTCGGTCAGCTTGTCGAAGGTCAGCTTGCCGTCGGGGACGACGCGTTTCGTTGCCTGCTTCGGCTCGATGTCGCCGAGCTTCTTCATCCGCGCGTACCCGTGCTCGCCGGCCAGCCGGTCGCGCACGCCGAAACCGCGGCCGCCGGTCATCATGCCGAGCTGCGCGTTGACGAGGCCGCCCCACATCCCGGCGCTGAAGCCCTGATGGAAATTCCGCGCGGCGTGCAGTTCCGTGAACGCCCACGAGTCGCGGAACTTCTGCTCGAACGCGGAGAGTTTGCCGGCCGACGTGTCGTCGGCTTGCAGGCCATCGAAGATCGCTTCGGCGGCCATCATCCCCGACTTCATCGCGAGATGGATGCCCTTGAGGCGCAGCCCGTTGAGGAAGCCCGCGGAATCGCCGACGATGCACAGCCCGTCGGCGTAGAAGCGCGGCATCGCGTGCAGCCCGCCCTCCGGGATCGCTTTCGCGCCGTAGCGGATCATCTCGCCGCCCTCGAGCAGCGCGCGCACCGCCGGGTGCAGTTTGAAGCGCTGGAAATTGTCGTGCGGATCGGTGGTGGGGTCGGCGTAGTCGAGCCCGGTCACGAGGCCGATGTCGATGACGTCGTCGCTCATCGCGTAGATCCAGCCGCCGCCGAACGTGTTCCAGAGCGGCGCGCCCAGCGTATGGATCACGGAGCCGGCCGGGAGCCGTCCGGGCACCTTCCACAGTTCCTTGATGCCGACCGCGTACACTTGCGGATCGCGGTCGCGGTCGAGCTCCAGCCGCGCGACCGCCGCCTTGGTGAGCGTCCCGCGCGGACCTTCGCCGAGCACGACGACCTTCGCCATCAAATCCGGGCCCGGTTCGTAGTTGGACTTGTGCGAACCGTCGTGCGCGACGCCCTTGTCGCCGATGCGCACGCCGATTACGCGGTCGCCATCCCACAGCAGTTCTTGTCCCGGAAACGCGGGGAAGACGTCGACGCCGGCTTCTTCTGCTTTCGCGGCGAGCCATTTGGTGAGGTTCGAGAGCGACGCGACGTACTTGCCGTGATTGTTCAGCACCGGCGGCGTGAACGGCGCCGCAATCTTTCCGCTGTTGGTCAGAAACCACAGCGCATCGCTCGACACGGCGCAGTCGAGGCCGCCGGTGATGTCCTCGCCGGGGAAGAGTTCGAGCAGCGTTTTCGGATCGACCACGGCGCCGGAGAAGCCGTGGTTGCCGATCTCCCCGCCCTTCTCGATCACCATGACGGCGATCTCCGCGCCGGCCGCCGCGGCGAGCTGCCGCAAGCGAATCGCTCCGGCGAGCGAGGCGGGGCCGCCCCCCACGAACAGGACGTCGACTTCGAGGGAATCGCGCTGTGGCATGACCCGCGCGCTTTCGCGCCGCGTCGCCACGGCTCCCGGGGAGCGTGCGGGAGCGGTTCTCAGGGCGCTTCGAACGCGCTCAGGACGGTGGTGACGAACACCCGGTGCGCCGCGATCCGTTCGTCCCACGGTCGCGGCCGCGGCGATTCGAAGGTCAACGGCTGGGCGCCGCGCCGGTAGTAGAACAGCGACGACGGCAGGCCGGTGAAGAGGCGAAGTTCGGCTTCGGCGTCGACGAGGACGGCGCCGCGTTCGAGCCGGTACGGCGGCACCTCGCCGGACGGCGTGCCCAGATCGAAGTCCGCGCCGATCGTCTGGACCGGCAGGCCCGCGGCGTCGAGCGCTTCGATCACGCGGCCGGCAAAGCGGGGCGCGGCGCCCGGCCGCAACGGCTCGTACAAGTAGCAGCCCTCGGCTTCGAAGTCTTCGTGCAGGTCGAGGGCCAGCGCGAAACGGCGATCGCGATTGGCGGTGATGACCGCGCGGGCTTCCGCGCTCGTCCCGCCCCGCGAGAAGCTGCGGTTCACGTCGAGCCCCTCGGCGTTGTGACGGGTCTCCGTGAGGTAGCCGCTCGGGTTGAGGCACGGCCAGATGCGGTAGGCGAAGCGGGGGTCGAGCAGCCCGTCGCGCACGATCGACAGGAGCGCCCACGGCCCCGCCGGTTCGTCGCCGTGAACGCCGGCTGTGAGCACGATCGACGGCGCGTTCGCGTCGCCGACCTCGGCGAAGAGCAACGTGCGGGGCGCGTTCACGCAGGCAACTTCGCGAACCCGAACGCCGCGTACGCGCAAGGTACGCCAGGCGGCCGCCAAGTCGTCATAGGTTCGCAAGCAAGTCATCGGGAAAGGGCTCGCATGGTTCGACCATTGGGCGCGGGCCTTCTTTGTGCCCTCATCGTCTTTGTGGCGGTGGGTTCAAATGCGCCCGTAGGAGCCGCCGGCGGAGACAAAGTTCTCAATCGTGTGAAAGGCGGCGTGGGCTACCAGCTCGCGCCTGACGGCCCGTTCAAGCCGATCTTCGGGCCCTTCGACGTGCCTGACGACGCCTACGCGGTCACCCAGGCCGGAGCGCGCGGTACGCTTCAGCTGCGCGACAGTTCGGTGATCGATCTCGGCGAGCGAACCAGCGTGCAGGTCGGCGCCTTCAACATGCCCGGCGCCACCACGCAGCCGAATCAGATCACGGTCAATCGCGGCGCGATCAAGTTCACGATTCACCATCCGCAAGGCGTCCGCTCGAACTACACCTTCACGACGCCGACCTCGCAGATCGCGGTCCGCGGCACCGAAGCGTACCTCGTGGTCGGGCCGAAAGGCACGCAGGTCGTGTGCGTCGACTGCGCGCCGGGCGACGTGACCATCACGATCAACGGACAAGTCGTCACGCTGCAGAGCGGTCAGACGATCACGGTCTCTTCTACAACGCCGGCGACGTACACCGTAGAGAACACCGCCGGATTCAATCCATCCCTGAACCAGTTCTTGGACAAGCCGCCCGCCGGTCCCATCGGGTCCGATCCGACGGGCTACGCCGTGAGCATCGGCAGCGCCGGGTTGGCCGGGCTGGTCCTCCCGCTCGTCGCCGGCGGAGCGGTCGTCGGCGCGATCGCGGTGTCGGGGAGCCACGCTGAGCCGAGCGTCGGCGATGTAACGCCGACGCCGACCGCGACACCGACACGAGCAGCGACGCCTACGCCGACGCCGACTCCGACGCCGGCACCCACAGCGACGGCGACTGCGACTGCGACCTCGACGCCTACGACAACGCCGACGCCCACGTCAACTCCGACGTCAACGCCGACGCCAACGCCAACGCCAACGCCCACGGCCACGCCGACGCCGACGCCAACGCCAACACCCGTACCGACACCGACACCGACGCCAACGCCAACGCCAACGCCAACGCCAACGCCAACGCCAACGCCGACGCCAACGCCGACACCCACGCCGACGCCAATCCCGTACGGTACGCTGACCGTAACCCCGACGGTATTGACGTTCGACAGCGTCCCGCAGACCCTGTCGTTTACCGTCCAGCAGAGCGGACCAGGAGGATCGATCTCGATCGGTTCGGCGAACTGCAATGGAGACGGAGCCTCCGCATCGGTCGGGCCGCAAACCGCTCCGATCAGCGCAAACCCCACGGCCCAGACGATCTCCGTGACGGCGCAGGCAGCACCAACGGCGTCGCCCCCGCCGGCGAACGCCTGCCAAATATCCGTCACCGGCGGCGGCGGTCAGAGCGCGATCGTGAACCTCAACATTCGGTCGACGATCATCATCGTCAGCGGACGCAAGGGCGCGCAGCCCGCGCCGACGGCCGCGCCGGTCCCCTCACCGACCGCCAGACCGACTCCCGCACCGAGGCCCTCACCGACGGCTTTGCCGGCGCCGGGACCGCACGGTATCCCGCACTAGCGGTTTCTAGATCGTTCGCCCGGCAATCGAGGCGTCGAGCAATTCGATCGGGTGCGCGGCGCGCAGCGTCACGCCGCGTTCGCGCAGGATCGCCTGGATCTGCAGCGTGCAGCCGGGATTCGCGCTCGCCAGCATCTGCGGCGTCACGCTCTGGACGTTGTCGACTTTGCGGACGCCGATCTCGTGCGCCGACTCCGGCTGGAAGAGATTGTACGTGCCGGCGCTGCCGCAGCACTGATCGCCGTCCGGGATCTCGAGCAGCTCCAGCTGCGGAATCGTCCGCAGCAGCTGCCGAGGCTGCGCGCGCACGCCTTGCGCGTGCGCGAGATGACACGCGTCGTGATAGGCGACCCGCAGCGGGATCGGATGCCGCAGCGCCCGCGGCTCGAGCGTAGCCAGATACTCGTTGATGTCGCGGACCTTGGCGGCAAACGCGACGCCGCGATCGCGCCACTGCGGTTCGGCCGCGAGCAGCTCGCCGTATTCCTTGAGCGTCGAGCCGCAGCCGGCGGCGTTGATCAGGATCGCATCCACGTCGAGCCTCTCGAACCGTTCGATCAGCGCGCGCGCAAACGACTTCGCCTCATCCAGCCGTCCGCTGTGCAGCGAGAGCGCACCGCAGCAGCCTTGGCCCCCCGGAACGAGAACCTCGCAGCCCTCTGCGCTCAGCACCCGAATCGTCGCGGAGTTGACGCCGGGGAAGAACGTTCGCTGCACGCAGCCCGCCACCAGCGCGACGCGCGCGCGCCGTTCGCCCTGCGCCGCCGTGCGCCTCGGCAGCGAGGAGAACGTCTCTCGCAACGCGATAGGCGGCGCCATCGTCGCCAACTGGCGCAGGCGCGGCGGCAGCAGTTTCCCCAGCGGTCCGGCAGCCAGCCGCGGTATCCCGAGCTTCGCCGCGAACCACAGAAACGGCGCGAGCAGCCGCAGCCGGCCCGGATACGGAAACAGCGCGAACACGAAATTCCGGAACGTGCCGTCTTCCGGCGCGCGCGGGATCTCGGCTTCGATCTTCGCGCGCGTCGCTTCGATCAGCAAATCGTATCGCACGCCGGACGGACACGCGGTGACGCACCCCATGCAGCCCAGGCACGCGTCGATGTGCCCCTTCACGTCTTCGTCGAGCGGGATGACGCCGTCTTCGACGCCCTTCATCAAGTCGATCCGCCCGCGCGGCGAGTCCATCTCCTCGCCCCACGAATTGTACGTCGGACACGCCGGCAGGCAGAACCCGCAATGCACGCAATCCGACAGCAGCGAGTCGAAGGTACGCGGTTCGTGCGCGGCCGCGCCGGCAATGGGAACGCTCACTTATAGGCCTCCGATGAAGCGGCCGGGGTTGCAGAGGCCGTGCGGGTCGAAGTTGTTTTTCATGGCGCGCATCGTCGCCAACTGTGCGGGCGGCAACGCCGGCCAGGCGTCGACGTGGGCGCGCGCGACGGCGGGGATCGCGTGGGCGACGACGGCGCCGGTTGCGCGCGTCTGCGCCGAGACGTTCTCGCGCAGGTCGGAAAGATGCCGCTCGGGCGGCGCGTCGCCGGCGGCGTGCGCGTGGAGAGCGATGCCGAGCAGCGGATAGGCGACGGGGACCGCGAGCGGCGGTGAAGCCGCGAACGAGCCGAGGGTCGTGACCGGATAGGCGGGCGGCGCGACGATGCGAACGCGCCAATCACCGTCGCGCCGAACCGCGCGCTCGCGCTGCTCGTACGATTCGCGCTCCAGGTCGCTGAGTTCGGCGGCGTTCACGCAGCCCGACGCGGTCGCCACCCCGCCGAGCATCGCGGCGATCTGCGCCTCGACGCCGCCCGCGGTTCCCGCGAACGTCACGACGAGCGCGCTGTAGTTGTACACCACGACGGATTCGGGCTCGAACCGTTGCTCGACCAGCGCGGCGACGGCGGATGCGACGCCGGCGGCGCCGTCGAAGTGCAGCGCCACGGCGCGCACCGACGCCGGGACCGGATAGACGCGCAGCGTCGCCGTCACGATCGCGCCGAGCGTCCCCAGCGAGCCGACCATCAGCTTGGGCAGATCGAAGCCCGCGACGTTTTTGACGACTTTGCCGCCGCCGCGCGCGCGCACGCCGTCGGGCCGCACGATCCCCACCCCGACGATGAGATCCTTCACCGTGCCGTAGCGCAGGCGGCGCCGCCCGTAGGCGCCCGTTGCGATGATGCCGCCGGCGGTGGCCTGCTCGCGATCGGCGACGTCGATCGGCAGCATTTGCCCGTGCGCGCCGAGCACGCGGTCGAGTTCGGCCAGCGTGACGCCGGCTTC
>JAQBPL010000252.1 GCA_028287545.1 Vulcanimicrobiota bacterium
CTGAGCGGAAAGGGGACGATCGCGCCGGGCGAACGTCTCGCGCGTCTGCGCGCGTTCGTCGACGAGCACGGCATCGTCACGCTGCTCAAGGGACGCACGACGCTCGTCGCCGGCCGCGACGTCACGCACCTCAATCCGACCGGGTCGAACGCGCTCGCCACGGCGGGGACCGGAGACGTCCTCACCGGCGCGATCGCCACGCTGCTCGCCCAAGGACTCTCGCCGATCGACGCCGCGCGCGCCGGCGCGTATTGGCACGGCCGCGCGGGAAGCGTCGCGCTCGCGCACCGTCACCGCGGCGTCATCGCCCGCGACATCGCCGAAGCGCTCGGCGAAGCCTCGCTCGTCACCGCCGGCGAGGAACCGGTGCTCATCGCGCCTTGACATTGCCGCCGCACGGCGTGATACGGTTGTGTGTGCAGAGGTACGAAAAGATGCAACGCGAGATCGTCCTGCCGGAGACCAAGCCGGCGCTGGAGTGGATCCTCGGGCGGGCGGTGCAGAAAGTGAGCCCGAAACGGCGGCATTCGCTGTTGCAAAGCTGGTGGTCGACCCGCTTGACCGAGTGGGCCCGCGGTCGCGGCGAAGTTGGACCCGAGTGGCGCTTTCGTATCGCGCCGCCCGGCGGAGTCATTCGGCCGCTCGTCCCCGACGTCGCCTATCTCTCGTACGAGCGCATGGGCGATGCGACCGAAGACGAACTCGAGACACCGTTGATGGCGCCGAACGTCGCCGTCGAGATCCTCTCGACCGGTGACAAACGCGCGCACGTCCGCCACAAGATCGAGGTCTATCTCGCAACGGGAGCGGACGCGATCGTTGTCGTCGACCCGCACGCGCTCAACATTTCCGTCCACGATCGCGACGGCGTCACCATCTTCGCCTCCGGCGACGAGTTCGCGCACGACTCCCTTCCCGGGTTCCGCTTCGCGATCGACGACATGTTCGACGCGATCCGCCTGCGGAAGCCCTAGCCGCCGCCCTCCAACGAGCGCGCGGCAACCATGTCATCCTGAGCCTGTCGAAGGACCCTCGTGCCGGGCCGAGCGCAGCCGAGGCCGACGCCGCATCGCGACCGCCGCCTGCGGGCTCGCCTTCGACTGCGCTCGGGGCGACACGAGGGGTCCTTCGACAAGCTCAGGATGACACGGTAAGTTCAGGATGCCTTAGCCGGATTCGAGCAGTGCGCGCAGGCCCGCTTCGTCGAGGATTGGGATGCCGAGTTGTTCGGCTTTGGCGAGCTTGCTGCCGGCTTCTTCGCCGGCGACGACGTAGGCGGTTTTCTTCGAGACGGCCGAGCTGACTTTTCCTCCGGCGGCGACGATCATCTCGGCTGCTTCATCGCGCGTCAGGTTCGGCAGCGTGCCCGTGAGCACGAGCGTCTTTCCGGCCAACGGTCCGACCGGCGCGCGCTCGCGCTTGGGTGCCGTCATGTCGACGCCCGCGTCGCGCAGACGCCGCACCATCGCACGGTTCGGTTCCTGCGCGAAAAACAGCACGACGCTGCGCGCGATCTCCGGGCCGATGCCCTCGCTCGCCAGCAGCTCTTCTTCCGTCGCCGCGGCCAGCGCGTCGATCGATCCGAAATCTCCGGCCAAGATCGCCGCGTTCTGCCCGCCGACCATACGGATTCCGAGACCGAACAGGACGCGCGCCAGCCCGCGCGACTTCGACGCCGCGATCGCCGCGAGCACGTTCGACGCGGACTTCTCCGCCATGCGCGGAAGCGCCAGCATCTTTTCCAAATCGAGCGCGTAGATGTCGCTGACGTCGTGGACGAGGCCGCTCTCGACCAGCGACGCGGCGAGCTG
This sequence comes from Vulcanimicrobiota bacterium, assembly GCA_028287545.1. The sequence goes on from JAQBPL010000252.1 coordinate 1,812, forward strand.
ATCGCCGATTCCCTCGATGTCCATCGCACCGCGCGACGCGAAGTGGCGGACGCGCTCGACCAGCTGCGCCGGGCACGTCGCGTTGGTGCAGCGCGCCATCACCTCGCCTTCGGGGTGATCGACATCCGCGCCGCACACCGGACAAGTCGTGGGAAGGTCGTAGAGCGGCAGGTCGCCGTCGCGCAGTTCGAGCACCGGGCCCACGACCCGCGGGATGACGTCGCCCGCGCGAATCACCGTCACGACGTCGCCGGCGCGAATGTCGTTGCTGCGGATGTAGTCGAGGTTGTGGAGCGTCGCGTTGGTGACCGTGACGCCGCCGATGCGCACCGGCTCGAGCACCGCGTACGGGTTGAGCGTCCCCGTCCGGCCGACGTTGACCTCGATCGAGAGAAGCTTCGTGCGCGCCTCGCGCGCGCGGAACTTGTAGGCGACCGCCCAGCGCGGGTCTTTCCCGATGCTGCCGAGCTTTGCTTGCAGTGCGAGGTCGTCGACCTTGATCACGACGCCGTCGATCTCGTAGTCCAGCGTCTCGCGCAGTTCCTCGAACCGCTCGACGAACGCGATGACCTCGCCGATCGACGAGACGCGAACCGCGTGTTCGTTCACGCGCACGCCGAGCCGCTGCAGGTATGCCAGCAGCTCCCACTGCGTGCGCGGCGGATCGTCGGCGTCGATCTCCCCCGCCGCATACGCATAGAAGGAGAGCGAACGCTGCGCGGCCAGCTTGGGGTCCTTCTGCCGCAAGCCGCCCGCGGCGGTGTTGCGCGGGTTCTCGAAGGGCCGCAGCCCCTGCTTCGCGCGCGCGGCGTTGAGCCGCGCGAAATCGCTCTTGCGCAGGTACGCCTCGCCGCGCACGTCGATGTGCCGGGGTACCGCCCCGCCGGCATCGCGCAAACTCAGCGGGATCGACTTGATGGTCCGCAGGTTGGCGGTGATCTCTTCGCCGACCGTGCCGTCGCCGCGCGTGCCGCCCGCGGTGAGACGACCTTCGTCGTAGCGCAGCGAGACGGCCAGCCCGTCGATCTTCAGCTCGCAGGTGTACGCGACATCGCCTTCCACTCCGCCGAGTTTGCGGACGCGCGCGTCGAACGCGAGCAGTTCGGATTCGTCGAATGCGTTGGCGAGGCTGAGCATCGGGCGCACGTGGACGTATTCGGGAAAGCCGGAGGCCGGCGTGCCGCCGACGCGCTGCGTCGGCGAGTCCGGCGTGCGAACTTCCGCGTGCGACTCTTCGAGATCCAGCAGTTCGCGCAGCAGCGCGTCGTAGTCCGCGTCGCTGATCTGCGGGTCGTCAAGGACGTGGTACCGGTAGTTCGCCTCCTCCAGCCGCGCGCGCAGTTCGCGCGCGCGGCGTTCCACCGCGGTCAGGACCACGAACCTTTGGGCGTAGCGACCTGAACGGCGTAGCCGTCCGGATCGGCGATGACCGCGAGCCGCCCGAAGCTCTCGTCGTGCGGTTCCTGAAGGATCGTCACACCGGCCGTCCTCGCATCGGTGACGAACTTGTCGATGTCGTCGACGTAGAACGCAAGCTGCAGCGAGCCGGGCTTCACCGTCAGGCTGTCGCTCGCCGGGTGAAGTCCCAGCATGCGTCCCTCGCCAAGATCGAAATCGACCCAGTGCGGCGCCGCATCGGTCCCGAGCTTGAGCTCCAGGATCGTCCGGTAGAACGCCTTCGAGCGTTCCAGGTCGGTACTGACGATCATCGCCATCGCAAACTTGGCCACGGCGCGCACGGTTCGACGGGCGCGCGCGGGTTCTTCGTCTGCGTGATCGAAGGCGCGCGCATGAGTTCGACTTCCTCCGAGCGCCAGGCAGCATTTCGGCGGCTGCACGACGGCCCCGCGTTGCTGCTGCTTCCGAACGCCTGGGACGTCATCACCGCACGCCTCTTCGAAGAGGCCGGTTTTCCAGCCGTAGCGACATCGAGCGCCGCGGTGGCGAACGCGCTCGGGTTCGCCGACGGACGCGATCTCGACGTCGAGCTGCACCTCGCGACGATCGCGCGCATCGCCGGTGCGCTGCGCGTCCCGCTGACCGCCGACGTGGAAAACGGATACGCCGACGAACCGGAAGCCCTCGCCGCCTTCATCCAGCGGCTCGCTGCGACCGGCGTCGCCGGCTACAACCTCGAGGACACGAAGGCGGCGGGGGAGCTCTACCCGCTCGACGTGCAGATCGCGCGCATCCGCGCCGCCCGTGCAGCCGCACCGGGTCTCTTCATGAACGCGCGCACGGACATGTATCTCGAGGAGATCGGAGCCGCCGAGGACCGCCTCGACGCGACGATCGAACGGATCCACGCCTTCGCCGCGGCGGGCGCCGACGGCGTGTTCGTCCCCGGCATCGCCGACGCCGAGACCATCGCCGCGCTCGCTGCGCAGACGACGCTGCCGCTCAACGTGCTCGCTGGCCCGGCGACGCCCGCCGTGCCGGCGCTCGAGGCGCTCGGCGTCCGTCGCGTCAGCGTCGGCTCGTGGCCGATGCGCCGGACCCTCGGCGTCCTGGGCGAGATCGCTACCGAGCTGCGCGAGCGGGGGACGTTCGGGTTCACCCGCGAGGCGGTGATGGGTTACGACGAGGCCAACGCGCTGGTGCGCGGTCGTGCCTAGCTCGCCTTTACAATTCGGTTAAACGTCCTTTACATTCGACGCTGAGCGCCGAAGCAGGCTATAGCCCGCCCGCGTCCGGTCCGATGTCAACATTGCGGGCGCATGCTGAACAGCTGGACAAGGATGTTAGCGATATTCGGGACGACGGCGCGCGGACTTGTTACGGTCTGCGCCCTTTTAGGCGTCTTTTGTGCACCCGTGTACGGTGCGCCGTCCGTCTCGGCGACCCGGCAGATCCCGGCCGGCCCTCGGGTCGTGAACCCCGCTACGCCCCCGCCGCTGCCCGGCACGCTCCCACCCCTACCCGGAGTAACAGCCGGCAGCCGCCGGTTGAGCGGCCGCGATCTGGTTCGCGTCACCGCGAAGCGGCCGCCGGCCGTGGCGCTCCGCGACGCGCTCGCCCGGACGAAGCAGGGGGCACGGCACACCCTCTCCGCGAGCGGGGCGACCATAACGCTCCTGGGCGACCATAACGCCTACGCCGTCGCCAACCAGCCGCAGATCGCCGACTTCACCCTGGGCTGGGGCGAGCAGGTCGGGTTTGACTGTTCCAACCTCACCGCGAACGAGACGAACCTCAATTGGATCATCTTCCCGCCGGACGGGAGCGCCTTCATCAACAAGGCGACGGTGAGCACCGACGGGTCCGGCAACTGCCAAAACCCGATTCAGGACATCACCCTCTCGACGCCCTACGGCACCGGCACGGACGCGCCGTACGCCGGAGTCTGGGCAGTGGCGCTGCGCAAGTCGAACGGTGATTACGAAGCCGTTACGTACTTCGTCGTCACGAGCGAGCCGCAGCTGCAGACCTACAGCGACGGGGCTCTCAGCCACGCGACGCGCGACTTCACCAGCGGTCAGACGATGTACGTGGTGGCGAACGGGCTCAATCCGGCCGATTCGTATGCGATCGGCTTCGTGCAGACATCGGTTTCGCCGCTCAAATGCGTATTCGCGGTTCCTTCGACGTTCGCCGCGCTGCCGAACTGCTTCGCGCAGAGCGTCGGGAACGCGGGGGTCGGCGCGACGAGCGGTAGTTTCGAGGCGAGCTGGGACACGAGCGTCGGACCGGCCTCCTCGGGCAGCTACACGATTCAATTGTACGACGTGACGCAGCATCATCTGATCGCCACGCAGCAAGTCGCACTGCAAAGCACGACCGTCAACTGGACCTTGACGCCGTACCAAGGCACGACGAACGGCACGACCGGATTGCCGGACTTCACCTATGCGTTCGACGGTTTCCTCGATCAGGCGGTGACCGGCCTGACCTTCGGCGTCAGCGGTTTAGCGACGAGCGGCACGTACGTTCTCACGGTAAGCGATCCCAACGGAGCGGTCCTCGCCTCGACGCAATCCGCGGATGGAAAGCACGTCTCCGCGCCGGTCTCGATGACGGTGTCGGGCGGGACCGGAACGTCGGCGAAGATTCCGTTCGCGCTGAACGCCGTGAAGAACACCGCGCTCGGCCCGACGCAGCTCTTCAACGCGGCCACGACGCTTCTCGCGCAGCTGTACGACCCGATCGCGAAGACCGTGCTCGGAGCGAAGAGTTTTACGCTGCTGGCGTACTCCGCATCCGCGGCATGGAACGGCGCAGCGTCGGTCAACGCCGCGCCGGGCGGAAGCTGTCAGGTGGGCTTCTCAAACATCCTGACGGTCACCAACACGTCGGCGAACTACGGAAGCGCCAACGGCGACGGCATCGTCGGCATCCGGATCAACGCGGACGCCGGCGGCGCCGCGACGGTCTGCCCGACGAACGGCGACACGTCGGCCACCGACACGGCCGGCAACCTGTGGACGATCACCTATGCCGGCGGGTCCGCCACGGCAACGATCAACAATGCGAAGCCGGCCGCGCTCGCGCCGGGCCAGTCGGTTTCGTTCGCGATCACGGTCGCCGCCGCGTCGAGCGCGTGCGGCGGGCCGCCCTGCGCGCTGCAGACGCAGATCCTCCCGCTGCACGGCCTCGCGTACAGCGCGAACAACGCCGTGACGAACGGTCTGCTCGTCGGCGGCAAGAACAACACGTCGATCCCCTCCAACTACGCCTGGGCGGTTACCGGGCCGAGCCCCGGCTCGGGGATCGTCGCGCCGCCGAGCTTCACCCAGATGATGTACGTCTCCGGGACGAACGGCGCCCTTACGGCGAGCAGTTTCTACACGGTCACGGCGACGATCCAGAACAACAACCCGCCCGGAAACGCGAACACGCTCAACGATATCCGCTTCACCTTTCCGAGCAATTACAATTTCGCCGGCATCAACGTGCCGACGCTGCTCTCGCTCAAGACCCAAGCCGGCACCGCGATCAACGGCTGGAGCGTGTTCGTTTCGAACGGCACCTCGAACAACCTCACGCTGCCCAACACCTTTGCCATCGCCAACGGCACGAACAACAGCGTCTCGGCCACCAACCCGATCCAACCCGGCACGACCGTCATCGCGACGCTGAAGATCCCCATGCCCGCGAACAGCTTCCCGCTGCAGCAGATTCCCGCCGACGCCAATTTCGACGGCGGCTGCATCCAGGTCACGGGGACGAAGTGCACCTACGCCGGCACGGCGCTGAACTCGAGCGGGACGCAGAACAGCGTCGCGGGGCCGACCAACGTCGATTCGACCGAGCTCGGCGTCTACTCGCTCGACACCTCGAAGATGAGCGGCGCGTTCACGCCGCAGACGATCGGTGCAGGCGTCGCGACGAGCAGCACGTTCACGTTCACCAACACGCCGACGTCAGCCGATCCGAACCCGGACTGGATCGACCAGATCGTCTTGACGTTCCCGACGGGTGCGTACCCAACTTCGGTCACGGCGCCGGCCGGCTGGACCGTCACCGGCTCCGCGCCGACCTTCACCATCACGCTCAACGCCTGCACCCCCACGCCCTGTCAGGAGACGAACGCCGTAGCGCCGGGCGGAACCCTGGCGCTGACGGTCGCCTTTCCGTCGGGGACGACGACCGGTACGTACGACGGCGTCGGAGCGGACCCGCCGGCGATCCTGTGGACGGTGCGCGGCGCGAACGGCGGCACGAGCACGCCGAGCACCGCCGCGTTCGAGGGGAAGTCGAAGCTGGTGATCTCGCCGGTGTCGGCAAGCGTCAAGTTCGCGGCGCTCGGCGGATATCCGACCGGCGCGACGGTGACGACCAACGCCGAGCCGACGGTCGGCAGCGACGCGAACGGAACGTTCGGCAACGGCTTCGACTACCGCATCACGAACAACGGATCGCAGACGATCACGGACGCCACCATCACCATTCCGGTGAACAATCGCGCGGGCGCGATCGGAACCGACTCCGGCGGTCAAAACTGGCAAATCGTCGGAACGCCGGCCGCGGGCTCGTGCACCGTCGTCGTCACGCAGGTGACGACGGGCGGTGCGCCGGCGAACGGATCGATCGTGCTGAGCGGCTGCAGCATCGCACCCGGCGCAGCGCTCGACGTGACGTTCGACGCGAAGGCGCCGTATCAGATCGGCAGCGAGTTCGATTGGCCGGCGACGGTGTGCGCGGTGCACGCTTCCTGTTCGACGCTCTCGATCGGTGCGACGCCCCAATGGTCGACCGCCGAGTACGTGAAGATCGTCGTCGACGCGCGCCTGAGCATCATCTTCTCGAACGGGCCGCCGGTCGTCGGCGCGGTACCGTCGCTGCCGAACCCCGGACCAGGCGGAAGCGGCGCGGGCGGCTCGACCCCGACGACGATCTGTCCGGCGTGTTCGATCGTCTCGCTCGGCGCGACGCCGGTGATCGATATCGGCGCGTTCAACGGGACGGCAACGTTCAACGACCTCATCGACGCGGCGGTGACCTCGGACGTGTCGGGGCCGAACGCGTGGAGCCTCTACGTCTCCATCGACGCGAACCCGCTCAACGGCGCTGCCGCAAAAGAGTTCTCGATGAAGCTGGACTCCGGCGTGATGATCCCGCTCTCAGGCTTGACGATCCCGGCGGCCGTCACGTCGTTCTTCCAGCCGCCCGCGACCGGCGCCGGCGTGTATCCGACGGCAGCCAGCGGGACGCTGCTCGGAACCTACACCGGTTCCGCCCACCGGCTCCCGATCGACACCATCCACAGCTTCCAAATCAACAACGCCGGCGCGGCCGGATCGCAAACAGTCACCCTGATGTGGACCCTGATCCCGAGCTGACCGTTCCTGTCATTGCGAGCGTCCCCGTCATTCCGAGCGCCTTTAGCGGACAAAGGTCGCGCCGCAGCGCGAGCTTTGGCCGATAAAGGCTGTCGAGGAACCCTCGTTGTTGCCGGAGCGAAGTCGACGGCAACGCCCAAATCTTGGATTTCACGACAGCGGCTCGTGCTTCGACTCCGCTCAGCACGACACGAGGGGTCCCTCGACAAGCTCGGGATGAC
>JAQBPL010000339.1 GCA_028287545.1 Vulcanimicrobiota bacterium
CGCGCGACCGGGACCACCTGTCTCGACGTCTGCGCGAAGGGGCGGGTCACGATCTTCCTCGACCCGGTCGCTCGGGACGGCGAACCGAAGTGCCTCGTGTTCGACCCGCTCGAGGACCGCGAGCTGATCTATCAGACGATCGTGCGCGAGCTGGGGCCGCCGCAAAGCCACAAAGCGGCGTCGTAAGCCCGGCGGGCCGGCGGCGACGTGGAGGCGCATGAGCGATTTCGCGACCGCCGGGACGGCGGCCGGTCGCTGGCGGCGCAGCTGCAAGGCTACGCCGGCCGGCGCGATCTCCTGGTTCTCGCGCTCCCTCGCGGCGGCGTCGCGGTCGCGCATGAAGTCGCGCGCGCGCTGAGGGCGCCGCTGGATCTCGCGATCGTCCGCAAACTCGGCGTCCCCGGCCGCGAAGAGCTCGCGCTCGGCGCGATCGGCTCCGGCGGCGTCATCGTCCTCAACGACGACGTGATCGACGCGCTGCGGATCGATCGCACCACGATCGACGAAGTCATCGCGCGCGAGCAAATGGAACTCGCCCGGCGCGAGCTGCGCTACCGCAACGATCGCCCGCTCCGCGACCTGCGCGGTGCGACCCTCATCGTGGTCGACGACGGTCTGGCTACCGGCGCGAGCATGCTCGCGGCGGTCGCGGCCCTGCGCGTGCGCGAACCTGCTCGAATCGTCGTCGCGATCCCGGTCGCGGCGACGGAGACGTGCGAACTCGTGCGGCACGCGGCGGATGAGGTGGTCTGCTGCTGGACGCCCGTGCCGTTCGGCGGCGTCGGCGCGTGGTACGAAAACTTCACGCAGCTCAAAGATGCCGACGTGCGGCGGTTTCTCACCCGTCGGTGAACGAATGAGACCCCGCGCGAGCGGGGTCTCATTCGTTTCCGTCCGGATCCTCGAAGGCGTCGGCTGACGGATCAGCTACGCGCCCCTAGGTCCCTTCAAGGAAGCTCGATCTCGGCGAGGTTCTTCTCGATCTTTCGCTTCACGCGCTGCAGCGCGTTGTCGATCGACTTCACGTGCCGATTCAGATCGCGCGCCATCTCCTGATAGGACTTGCCTTCCAGGTACGAGAGCAACACCTGCGATTCGAGATCGGAGAGGTTCTCTTGAATGCGCGCCTTGATGTCTTCCGAGACTTCCTGATTGATCACGAGCTCTTCGGGATCGGAGGTCTTCTGCGAAGGCATCACGTCGAGCAGCGTGCGTTCGCTGTCCTCGTCGTAGATCGGTTTGTTGAGCGAGATGTACTGATTGAGCGGGATGTGTTTCTGCCGGGTCGCGGTCTTGATCGCGGTGATGATCTGCCGCGTGATGCAGAGCTCCGCGAAGGCGCGGAAACTCGAAAGCTTGTCCGCCTTGAAGTCGCGAACGGCTTTATAGAGACCGATCATGCCTTCTTGGATGATATCCTCTCGGTCGGCGCCGATGAGGAAGTAGCTCTTTGCCTTGATCCGGACGAAGTTCTTGTACTTGTTGAGCAAGAACTCCATGGCGAGATTGTCGCCGGATTTCGCCGCTGAGACGAGGTCTTCGTCCGGCCGCTCGTGATATTCGAGGGCCTCGGCGGCGGGCTGCGTGAGCGCCAAGTGAACCTACCTTGCCAGGAACGGTCACACACGAAAACGCGGGCCGGGGCCCGTCGAGCCGTGCATGACCGTCCTAGTATAGGAGGGTCCTGCTAATGGGTCAAGGACAAGGGAGGCCTTCACCGGCTTTGTACGGCGGGATCACTGAGCCAAAGAAGGTCAAACCAAGCCTACGCCTGCTGGGCACCCTCGTCGGGGACGGACCGCCGCTGTCGAACCGCCTCGTACAGCAGGATGCCCGAGGCGACCGAGGCGTTCAGCGAGGCGACCCGGCCCAGCATGGGGATCGAGACCAGCCCGTCGCACTCGCGCTTGACCAGCGCCGAGATCCCCTCGCCCTCGGCCCCGATGACGAAGGCCGACGGACCGTCGAAGCGGAGCTCGGTGTACGGTTTCGCTCCTTCTCCGATCGCGGCGCCATAGACCCAGACGCCGGCCTTCTTCAGGGTGCGGACCGCCTGCGCGACGTTGGCGATCCGCGCGATCGGAACGAACGCGGTCGCCCCGGCCGACGATTTGCGGACGGTCGGGTTGACCCCGGCCGAGCGCCGCTCCGGCAAGATCACCGCGGTCGCTGCCGCACATTCGGCCGACCGGATGATCGCGCCGACGTTGTGCGGATCGGTCACGTGGTCGAGCACGACGTAGAGGGCGGGACGGGGACCCTTGCCTGCGTCGATGACCTCTTCGAGCGTTACGTATTCGAACGGCTCGCCGAACGCGACCACGCCTTGGTGCGCCTTGTACGGGAACGACGCGAAGTACGCGCGGCTCTCGAAGCGCACCGGAACGTTGGCCGCGCGCGCACGCTCGAGCAGGTTCTTCAGCACCGGGTCGCGCTTGCGGTCGTCGCCGACGTGGATGTGGCGCAGCGGCTCGCCGGCCACCAGCATCTCGTCGACGGCATGCACGCCGTAGATGACGTCGTCCAGATCGATCCGCGGCGCGCGGCGCTGCGGTTCGGGACGTCCTGCACCTATGCGCCGGCGGCGGTCCACGTCGTACCCTCCTTGGAATCCTTGAGCGCGATCCCCTCGGCGGCGAGCGCGTCGCGGAATTTGTCGCTGAGCGCGAAGTCCTTCGCTTTGCGGGCCGCGATGCGCGCCGCGATCACCGCTTCGATCGCGGGCTCCGGCGCGTGTCCGTTCAGGTGTACGGCGTCACCCAAGCGCGCCGCCAGCCGTTCGACGAAACCGTCGTCGAGCGTGGAGAGCACGGTGCGCACGCGGCTCTCGGTCGAGAACGCGTCGAGCGCGGCGTCGTCGAACGCCGGTCCGATGCCGAGGATCGCGCCGGCATCGCGCAGCACCGCCAGCGCCGCGCCCGCGTTGCCCTCCGCGACGATCGTCTGCACGGCGTTCGCCAGCTTGAAGAGCGCGCCCAGCGCGCTCGACGTGTCCATGTCGTTGTCGAGCGCGGCGAAGACCTCGTCCGCGTTGACGCCGGAGCCTCCGCTGGGCTCGGTGCGGGCCGCTTCGCGAAAGCGGTACGCGGCCTTTTGCAGCCGCTCGAGCGCGGTCTTCGCGCCGGCGATCGACTCCTCGGTGAAGTTCATCGGCTTCTGATAGCCGGTGCTCAGGAACAGCAGCCGAATCGCCAACGGGTCGTGCCGGTCGAGCAGCGCGGAGAGCGGCTCGAAGTTGCCGAGCGACTTCGACATCTTGCGGCCTTCGAAGTTCAGCAGGCCGCCGTGCGACCACATCACCGCCATCGGCGGCGCATCCATCAGCGGTTCGCTCTGCGCGATCTCGTTCTCGTGATGCGGGAAGATCAGGTCGTACCCGCCGCCGTGCAGGTCGAACGGAACACCGAGCAGCGCGCGCGACATCGCGCTGCACTCGATGTGCCAGCCGGGCCGCCCCTCACCCCACGGCGACGGCCACGACGGCTCGCCGGGCTTGGCGAACTTCCACAGCGCGAAATCGAGCGGGTCGTGCTTCTGCTCGTTTTCGGCGATGCGCGCACCGACCAGCAGCTCGTCGACGTTCTTCCCGCTCAGCTGTCCGTAGCGCGGGAACGCGGCGACGCGGTAGTACACGCCGTCGCCGGTGACGTAGGCGAAGTCCCGCGCGATGAGCTCTCCGATCATCTCGACGATCTGCGGAATGAAGTCCGTCGCGAACGGTTCCTCATCGGGCTCGCGCACGCCCAGCCGCTCCATCGAGGCTCTGAACGCGTCGTAGTAGCGCGCGATGATGCGGTCGTAGGTCGTGCCTTCACGCTGCGCGGCGGCGATCGAACGGTCGTCGATGTCGGTCACGTTCTTCACGAACGTCACGCGGTAGCCGTTGCGCGGGTGCTCCAGATACCGCCGCAGGACGTCGAAAAAGAGGAACGAGCGCGCGTGGCCGAGGTGCCCCTCCGCGGACGGCGTCAGGCCGCACACGTAGATCCGTGCGTGGTTCGGTTCGAGCGTGCGGAACGGTTCGACCGTGCGAGTCCGCGTATTATAGAGACGAAGAGCCATACTGCGATGCCGTGCTTTCGGCGATCCCGCCCCCGTCACCCTGAGCGGTCCCTCTGTCACCCTGAGCTTGTCGAAGGGCCAGGCGGCGTGGGCTGGATCGTTTCGAAGGGCACGCCGCCGGGGCCGTACTTGATCGGTTCGAGCCCCCGGCCGTGCAGGATGTGCGAGCTGACCGCGCCGATCCGAATCATGATGCGGTCGTGCCCGAGCAGCGGAAAGAGCAGCGCGAGCGGCGGTCCGTCGTGCGACCCGGTGATCGCCATGCGCACGGCCGCGAACGCGTCATTCGGCGCCAAGCCGAACTCTTTCGCGATCTCCGGCAGGTCTGCGCCGAGCGGCAAGCCGCGCAGTTCCGGCTGGGCATCGACGTATTGCGAGTCCGCGTCGAGAAAGAACAACACGTGCCGATTGCGCAGCCGCTCGAGCTACAGCGCGGGCAGCGTGACCGCTTCTTCACGCAGCTTCGCGATCTCGTCGACCGCTTCACGCAGCGTGTGGAGTTCGCCGCCGTACGCATCGAGAAACGTCTCGATCCAGCGGCCCGCCGCATCCGGCACCGGATCCTCGAGCAGGCCGTAGCGTTGCATCCACTCGGCCACCAGCGCGTGATAACGGTCGCGCGGAAGCGCGCGCAGCGCGCGGCCGTTGAACGCGCGCAGCCGGGCACGGTCGTGATGCGACGGAGCGTGGCCGACCCGGTCGAGCGAGAACAGCGGGGCGAGCTCGTCGAGGGTGAAGGCTTCGCGTGCATCGGGCGCCGACCAGCCCAGCAGCGCGAGGTGCTCGATCACCGCCTCCGGCAGGTAGCCGGCGCGCCGGAGCGCGCCGATGTCGTCCGCATCGGCAGGACCCGGCTCGCCGACGAGAACCGGAGCGGTGTGCGCGTAATGCGGCGGCTGATAGCCGAGCCCGCGGGCGAGGAGTATCTGGCGCGCCGTGGACTCGAAGTGCTCGTCGTCGCGCAGCACCAGGTCGATGCGCATCGTCGCGTCGTCGACCGCCGTTGCGAGGTTTGAGGATGGGGCGCCGTCGGCTTTGCGGACGACGAAGTCCGAGATGGCCGCGTGGTCGAACGCGACGTCGCCCTTGATGAGATCGTGGACCACCGTCGCGCCGGGCGGCACGCGAAACCACAGCGCGCCGTCTCGCTCGTAGGCCCCGCCGTTTTCGATCAGTCGGTCGAGGTGGTCGCGGTAGATCGCGGCGCGTTCAGAACGCCGATACGGCCCGAAGGGACCGCCGACGTCGGGGCCCTCGTCCCAGACTAGCCCGAGCCAGCGGAGGTCGCCCAGCAGCGCACCCTCGTCCACCGCACCGCCATCGACGAGCTGCGCATCGGGGAAGCGCACGATGAACTGGCCCGCGCTTCGGCGCGCAACGAGCCAATTGAAGAGCGCGGTTCGCGCTGCTCCGATGGGCAGTGTCCGTTGCGCGCGCGGTTCGAACCGCGCGCGCAACGGTCGGTCAAGGTCGAGACGATCCACCCGGCCAACATCGTCCCCCGCACCGAGGTGTTCCTCCGGCGCGGGGCGGCGTCAGCTACTTGGCTTCTTCGTCTTCCTCCTCGTCGCCCTCGGGGACTTCGGCGGGCTCAGGACGGCCCGGAGGCGTGATGTTGGCGAGAATGGTCGGTCGGTCGAGCAATTCAAGAGGCATGCGGCCGCGGTTCGCGCTTGTTTTCACAAACCATGCTTCGGCGCGGCCCTTAACGAAGATCAAACGGACGTGATTACCTCCGGCGTACTTTGTCGGGAATTTTTCGGGCGTTCCGCAGAAATGGCGTACCTGAGCGATCGGGTGTTTTCGCGAAATCAGGAGCGTGGCGGCGGCGTCGTGCTCCGGGGCTCGGCCGGCATCGGAAAGTCGCGGCTGGTAGACGAGTTCGTCTCGGACGTTCGCTCGATGAAGGCCCGCGTCGGCGTCGGACGTGCGCGCGAATTTGCCAACGCGCCGTATCTCGCAGTGGATGAAGCCCTGCGCGAGCTTGACGTCGAGCTGGAGCTCGGTCTTGCCGCTGACGTCGATCAGCCGCAACGATTCGCCGCGATCGCACAGGCAATCCAGACGCATGCAGAGCGCGCGGGCGGCGTCGATGTGCTCGTCGTCGAGGACCTGCATTGGGCCGACCGCGGAACGATCGAGCTCATTCGATTCTTGGCCGTGCGCCTAAAGAACACGCCCGCGTTGGTCGTCGCGACCTATCGTAATGACGCCGTCGAGGCGGACCCAATCCGCGCTGCGGCGTTGGAAGCGCTCGAGCGCGACGCCGGCTACGTGGTCACACTCGAAGCGTTGCCGCCCGCGATCATCGACAAGGTGCTTTCCGCGGCACTCAGCGGCGTCGGCGTGAAGTTGCCGCTGCAGACATTGGCACGCGTCAGCGAGCTTTCCGATGGCCGTCCGCTGTTCGCCGAGGAACTGCTGCGTGGCGTTCTGGAACGCCTCGACAGAGACGGCACGGCTGAGCCGACCGTTCCGACCAGCATCCGAGCCAGCGTTCGCGAACGATTTTTAGCGCTGAACGACGTCGATCGGGACGTGCTGCTGCACGCGGCAGTCATCGGCCGTCGGTTCTCCGCGTCGTTCGTCGCTGCGCTCGTTGGGTGCCCGGCGGCGACAGTCTATTCCGCGCTCCGGCGCGCCCGCTCGCTACAGCTCGTTGAGGAACAGAACGATGCGGACGGTGACGGATTCGCCTTCCGACATGCGCTCACGCGTGAAGCGATCTACGCCGAGCTGCTGCGGGCGGAGTCGCGGCTGCTGCACCGGCGGGTCGCACACGAACTGACGCGAAGCGAACCGCTCGACGTTGCCGCCGTCGCGGAGCACACGTGGCGCGGCGGTGACGACGCGGCCGGCGTCTGGAACGAACGCGCCGGGGACGAGGCTCTGGCGGTACAGGCATATGCTGACGCGGCGGTCGCATTCGAACGCGCCTATACTGTCTCGCAAGATCCCGAGGTGCGGGCGCGCGTCAGCGTGCGCGTCGCGGAGGCGCTCTACGCCGTCGGCCAAACCGAGCGCACCGCGGAATGGTATGCAACGAGCGCGAGCGATCACGCTGAAGCAGGCCTGACCCGGCGTGCCGCGAGCCTGCGCCTGCGGCATGCGCGGGTCCTCGTCGAAGCAGGCCGCTACGCGGATGGATTGTTCGAGGCCGATCGCATTGCCACCGCGCCCGGCATCGACTGGGAGCTGCGGTTCGAAGCCGACGTTATGGTCGCCGGGTTGCTCGCGGCTACTGGTCGTCCGGCCGAGGCGCTGGATCGACTGGAACGCGCACCTCGAGAGGGCTCCCACCCCGACGCTGCGGTGCGCGCGCGGTACGACGGCACCCTCGCCTGCGCGTTCTATCTCCTCGGCCGGGCGTCGGAAGCACGAAGCCGGTTCGTCGAGGCTGCTGAAGGCGCGAACCTTGCCGGCGACCTTGATCTCGTAGTACGCACGCTGAACAACTGGGGGAACCTCGAACTGGGATACGGCCATCTGGGCCGGGGACGTACCCTCTACGCCGAAGCCCTCGCAGCCGCCGAAGAGATGAAGAATCTCCGCCAAGTCGCTTTGCTCGCACAGAATGGCGGCCTCGGGGCCGTTCTTGCCGGTGACCTAGCGGAGGCCCGCAGTTTGCTCGCGCGCTCCAATGCAATCGAGCACGGCGTCAGCCGTGTGGTGACCTGGTCGTCTGCGATCGAGCTGCGCCTGAAGCAATTGGTCGGCGAACCAGACCCGGTCGCGCTGGAACGCTCCATCGCTGCCCTGGAGAAGGCATTGCGCGTGAACGATCTCTCCACGGGGGCCCTGCTCGCCGCCGTGATCGCCTACGGGTATGCCGCAGACGGAAGGCTCGTCGAAGCGGCCGACGTCGCGGGGAGTGTCGTCGCCATTCTCGACGTCGCCGAGCCGCCGTACTGGCTGCTCGATGCCGCGGGGCGCTTCGGGGAGCCGATTGTCCGCGACCGCGCTCGGGCCTTGTTGCGCGAGATCGCGGAGCGCGAGGACGCGGTCCCGGCACGCGGTTTTCTCGCTATGGCTGATGCCCGCGCGGCCGCCCGGGCGCGGCGGCGCGAGGATGCTGTCGGCTATGCCGAACTCGCTGTTTCAGCGTTCCGCGAAGCGGGCTGGAACCTCGATCTCGCCTACGCGCTGGAACTCGGCGGTCGCACCGCCGAGGCGGTCGCAGCATTCGAGGCTGCCGGGGCGGTCGGCGAGGTTCGACGGCTTACGGCAACCGAGAGCGCACCGGCACGTCGCCGGGGCGAAGCGACCCTGACGGCGCGCGAACGGGAGATCGCCTCGATGGTCTCCGTGGGGCGCAGTACCCGAGCGATCGCGGAAGGCCTGGTGATCTCCGAGCGGACCGTCGAGACGCACATCGCATCCGTCTACCGCAAGTTCGGCGTCGCCAGCCGTCGCGAACTCGCCGACCTACTCGCCCGTGCGGGCACTGCCTCCGGCTAAAGACGCTACGTACCGAGGACTGCGAACCTCCGTACCGTCCCGGATAGTTGGCGGGTGCCCGCTTCGATAGGGTAGGCCCATGAGCTCCCCATTCGAAGCGCGCCGCATCGGCGGCACCCTGCGGTTCCTCGCAGAACTCGAGTCCGTCGCGACCGAGTTCGTCGCGAGCGGCGTGCTTGACGACGAGCTCACTTCCCGCCGCCGCCTGCGCGGCGATTCCTACGGCTTCGAAGAGGCCGTTACCGAGGAGCTTCAGGTGAAAGCGCTGTGATCTGGTTCGCCCCGTTTGCCGGCCTAGGGGACGACGTGGTGCGCCCTCCATTCGGGAGCGAGCGCGATAACCGTCCCCAGCCCCCGCGCCTCCGCATTGCCGATCGCGCGGATGCCGTGCCCGACCGGGATGCGGATCCCGTCGACGAGAGCGAACGGCCGCACCAGGCCCGCGCTTCGATCAGGTAGGTTTCGGCCCCATCGCTTCGACCAGCACGACCGCGTAGGCGGCGATGCCGGTGCCGTCGCCGGTGTAGCCGAGGCCTTCGCTCGTCTTGGCTTTCACGCTGACGCGCGATGTCTCGAGGCAGAGCACGTCGGCGATCGCATCGCGCATCGCGCCGACATACGGTGCGAGCTTCGGCAGCTGGACGACGACCGTCGAGTCGATGTTGGCGATCGTCCAGCCGTGGCGCACGGCAAGTTCGTGACACGCCGCGAGCAGCCGCAGCGAGTCGGCGCCCTTCCACTGCGGATCGCTATCGGGGAAGTGCGCGCCGAGATCGCCCTGTGCGCACGCGCCGAGCAGCGCGTCGCAGATCGCGTGCGTCAGCACGTCGGCATCGCTGTGCCCGAGCGGCCCCTTCTCGAACGGAATCCGCACGCCACCTAAAATAAACGGCCGCCCTTCGACCAAACGATGCACATCGAACCCATGCCCAACACGAGACTTCGGTTCGTGCATCAGTGCTGGCGATCCAATGTCGCGGGCGTGCGCGGAGCGAGGTGCGAGAGGTGCGCGGTGAAGAGCGCGTCTTCGCCGGCGAGCGCGTGCAGGCGCGTGCCGAAGCCGCGCAATGCGGCGTTCGTCGCATAGGCGCGGATCACGACGGCGCCGGGCAACTCGCGGTCGATCTCGTCGATCCGCGCGTCGCGCTCTTCGAGCTCGGCCAGCACCGCATCGACCGCGCGCGCGTCGACGTAGCATTCGACCACGAGGATCTCTTCGTCGCCGATCCCCGGCGCGCGCGCTTGCAGCAGCGCTTCGGCGCGCAGCAGATCGCTCGGGAGCGTCACCTTGAAATTCTCCGGCGCGCCGCCCACGATCACGACGTCGAGGCCGGCGCGTTCGAGCAACGCCGCATCGTCGGTGGCGGGCGCCGTGCCGTGCTTGAACGCTTCCGCGTGCGCGCGGCGCAGGTCGCGCGCCGTCGCGAACTGCGGCGTTTGCGCGGCCCACAGCGTCCCGCGGTCGAGCGTGCGCGTGACCTTGCCGTCGGCATCGGCAACTTTGATCGTGTCGATGACCGGCGTTGCGAGCAGCGAGGCTGTTCCCGGCCGCACCGCACGCATCCCCGCGCGGACGTCCTGGGCATGCACCAGCGGCCGCGCGCCGTCGTGCACGAGAATCGCCGCGACCTCGTCGGAGAGCGCCTCGATCCCCAACCGCACGCTCGCCTGCCGCTCGTCACCGCCGCGCACGACCCGCACGGCGGCGTGACGCACCAGCGGATGCGCCAGCGTCTCCATTCGCGCGACGAACTCCGGCTCGGTCACCACGACCAATTCGCTGATCTCCGGCATCGAGGCGAACGCCTCGATCGACCACGCAACCATCGGCCGCCCCGCCAATTCAGCAAATTGCTTGGGCCCCCCAAACCGCGTCCCGCGCCCCGCCGCGACAATAACGGCACCCCAGATCATAAGCGCACTTTCGGGCGCGCGAAGATCATGCGGCCGGCGTTGGTTTGCAGGGCGCTGGTTACTGCGACATCGATAGTCTCGCCGATCAGGCGGCGTCCATTTTCCACGACGATCATCGTTCCGTCGTCCAGATACCCCACGCCTTGGTGCATCTCTCGGCCCTCGCGGATGACCGCGACCCGCAGCTCGTCGCCGGGGAGCAGCACCGGCTTGACTGCATTGGCGAGCTCGTTGATGTTCAGGACCGTAACTCCCTCGACGAGTGCGACGCGGTTGAGGTTGTAATCGTTGGTTACCAGCTTCGCGCCGCGCTCTTGCGCGAGACGCACGAGTTTGGCGTCGACCTGGGCGATCTCTTCGGGATCGCGCTCGACGATCTCGATCGGGACGGTTTCCTGGAGCTTCCCCAGCAATTCGAGCCCGCGGCGTCCGCGCGTCCGTTTGAGCGGATCGGAGCTGTCCGCGATCAGCTGCAGTTCGCGCAGCACGAAACGCGGCAGGAGCAGCGGTCCTTCGAGGAAGCCGCTGCGCACGATGTCGAGCACACGGCCGTCGATGATCACCGAGGTGTCGAGGACTTTCGGCTCGCCGCCGGCCGACGCGCCCGACGAACCCGCGATGCGGGAGAGCGCGACGCGCTGTTTCGCACCGACGCGCGCGCCCAAGAACGCCGCGAACAGACTGAGCACGAGATAGAGCGCGATCGCGATGTAGCCGCCGGTCGGGCCGGCGAATGCGACGAACTCGAACAGCACGCTCTTCACCAAGAACGCGACGACGAGGCCGGTGACCAAGCCGATCGCGCCGCCGACGAGTTCGCCCGGCGCGAGCCGGTCGATCGCGCGCTCCATCGCGTGCAGCTCGCGCTCGAAGAACGTCTGCGCGAGCGGGACGACGAGCACGCCGACGACCGCGCCGACGACCGGTGCCACTACCAGCAGCGTCAGCTGCCAGAACTGGCTTGCGACGTGCAGCGAGATCAGCCGCAGATAGGCTTCTTTGCCGAGCAGAAATCCGGTAATGCCGAAGATCCCGACGAAGCTCAGCCGCAGCAGCGCCGTGGACAGCCGGCGGCCCGGCTCAGTCGGCGAGGAACGCGCCACAGACATCGTTCGCTACGAAACGCCCGCGCTCGGTGAGGCGCAGGGCACCCTCACCGGCGACGAGGACGCCCGCAGCGACCAGATCATCG
>JAQBPL010000345.1 GCA_028287545.1 Vulcanimicrobiota bacterium
CGCAGGATCGTCGCCGGCAACGCGAGAGCGTAGCGCAGCCATGCGCCGTCGTTCGGGAACGCCGCCGGCCCGACGTGCTCGAACGACGCGGCGAACGCGCGCACGACCGGCACCCACCCGTCGAGCAGCATGAACGCGATCAGGAACGCAGCGGACCAGAGCCGCCCGAACGCCTGCGCGCTCGTGACGTTCGCGCCGGGAACGCTGCCGCGCACCCCGAGATAGTCGTCGATGGTGCGCCCGGCGTAGTACGCGCCGTCGTACAGCAGCGACGCGCCGAAGCCGATCGCCGCGCCGACTGCGACGTCGGCGGCCAGCGCGATCGTGAACGCCGCAAGATCCATCGGCCGCACCGCCGCGACCGACGGCGCGACCGCGCACGCGAGCGCGAACGCCAGCCCCGCCCGGACGACCGGCGGCACCGACGGATGCGAGAATCCCGGCGCACGCGCGAGCAGACCCGCCGCTCGCGCAAACACGAGCAGCGTCGTCTGCGTCATCCGCGCACGAGCTGCGGGATGCGCGCGACAATCTCGGCGAACAGCCCGGCGCACAAGCTCATCCCGAACCGCCCGAACACGACGACGAACGCGCCGATCGCAACGATCTTCGGCAGCAGTGTGAGCGTCTGTTCCTGCACCTGCGTCGCCGCCTGCACGATCGCGACCGCCGCCCCGACGACCGTCGCAACGACCAGCACCGGCAGCGTCAGCAGCGCAACGACGAGCAGCGCATCGCGAAGGAGTCCATCGAAGGTATCCACTCGCGTATCGTGGCGCGCGAATGTTGCCGCGGCATTACGCCCCTATGTCACGGGCTGAAGCTCACCACGCGCGGCGGGCAGCCACCAGTGCCGAGACGACCGCGCGTGTCGCCGGCGAGCGGTTGAGGGTGTAGAAGTGGATCCCCGGCGCGCCGCGGGCGAGCAGGTCGGCGACTTGGAGCGTCGCGTAGGCGACGCCGAGGTCGATCACGGCCTGCGGATCCTCGCGCCGCGCTTCGAGCTCGTCGCGCAGGCTGGCCGGTATCGTCGCGCCGCACATCTTCGTGAAGCGGTCGATCTGTTCGTAGTTGGTGATGGGCATGATCCCCGGCAGAATGGGGACCGTGATCCCCCATTGCCGCGCGCGCTCGACGAACTCGACGTACCGCGCGTTGTCGAAGAACAGCTGCGTCACCAGGAACTCCGCCCCCGCGCGAACCTTCGCTGAGAGCGCCGCGAGATCGGCGTCGAAGCTCGCCGCTTCCGGATGCTTCTCCGGGTACGCTGCGCCGCCGACGCAGAACGAGAACTCTTTTTTCACCAGCGTGACCAGGTCGGTCGAGTTCTGCAGGCCGCCGTCGGCCGCCACGAACCCCGTGGTCCCCTTCGGCGGATCGCCGCGCAGCGCGAGGACGTTCTCGATCCCGCCGCGCCGCAGTTCGCCGAGCACGTCCCGCAGCTCGTCGACGGTCGCCCCGGTGCAGGTCAGGTGCGCCATGACGTCCAGCCCGGGAACGGCGCACAGCCGCTTGGCAAGGTCGACGGTCCGCGCGCGGGTCGACCCGCCGGCGCCGTAGGTGATCGAGACGAAGCCCGGATCGAGCGGCTTGAGCGTCTCGATCGTCGCGAAGAGGTTCTTCTCCGCCGCGTCGTCCTTGGGCGGAAAGAACTCGAACGAAAAGAACGGCCGCCTGCTCCGAATCTTCTCTGCGATGCGCACGAGCTAGCCTTTCCCTGCCACCCCGGCGGCGACCATCCCGGCCTGTCCACAACTCCGCTTTTTGCCCGCTTTGGACACGCTGCGAGCTAAAAACCCTTCGCGCCGTTGCTTTCGTGATCAGGCCCGACCAGCCACTTCTTTAAGTTTTTTGAACCAAAAATTGGCGTCTGGACCGATGACCCCAATATCCTGGGCCGACCGTAGTAGCGGTTGCACAACGAACTGCTGTTTGGATAGACCGAGCGCTTCCTTTGTGAGACGCTACCAGCCCATGTTCGCCGATAGTGATGAGCTCTTTTCCTTTGCGCACTTAGAATTGAGCGATGATGCGATTCTGCGCGTGCGCGCAGCTCAAGAATGCTCGTACTGTCACACGCCGCCGGCACCGAGAGGAATGCATAGTCCCGACAAGGTCGCTGAATGGCTTGAACTGTACGCACGGCGCTTAGGAAATTGGTCAGACGGCCCGCTCGTAACCGGCGGGGGGACTCAACCGCGCCCGATCGATGCGCCGGACGATGAACGGGATTGCCTGGTTTGCGATTCGCAGCTCAGCGACGTGTTGGCGATCCCGATCCATATTCTCGCGCCGATTGCGCAGACCCTCGGGTTCAGCGAACGCCAGCGCGCGTTTCTACAGTCGGAACTCGTCTTGCCTATATGCGGTGTTTGTCGTTGTTCGCCTCACGCGCTTGCCGAAAACGCCCCAAAGATCATCTCACGGTATGTAGATTTCAGATTCGGCGGAAATCGCCAGGCATTTGATGTGTCTGACTATGCGGCGACAGCGCGAGAAATTGCCGGCCTTATTAGTGCAGAGTTTGAACGACAGCGGAGGGACCGCATGTCGGGCGGCGGCTCTTAACGGATAGTCCGTACCTTACCGCCCGAGGCGGCGACGACGTCGTGTGTCGATTGCTTCGCCTCGACAAGCGCCACAACGTGCGCCGTTACGATTGACGTGCGCCGCGACGAATTCGGTCCGCCGAAGAGGTCGATGTCAACGTCGACTAACCTCTCACCGCTCTCGATTGCGATGCGGATGGCCTGTGCCACTTCAGAGCGCACTACGTGGACGCCTTGGGTAAGAATGAGGGTATAGAGGTCTGCGTTCACGGCTTGAGCCTATCAGTATAGCGAGTCAAAGCCCACCGCGAATTTTCCGGCGCCTGCGGATCATCGTGGACAATCCGCAAAAAGGCCGAACACTAGTTCCCACCGTGTCCCCATTGCGTACACAAGGTCCGCCCTCGTCTGGCCCTGTCACGGCAGGGCAAGCGGCACCAATTGGACTTTGACCAATCTCATGAACGCTACCGAAAGCTCTGCACGACGCCCTGGCAGACCAGCGCCCAGCCGTCGACCAGGACGAACAGCAGCACCTTGCACGGGAGTGAGATCACCGGCGGTGAGAGCATGACCATGCCGAGGCC
>JAQBPL010000129.1 GCA_028287545.1 Vulcanimicrobiota bacterium
CATGAACACGCGTCAGGCGGGCCCAGGCGATGCAGCAGCATGGCTTCGGATGCGAGCGGCGTTGTGGCCCGACGCTGTACCTGCCGAACTCGAGACCGAAGTGGCGCAGCACTTTGCGGCTGCCACGCGGTCGCTGTGGGTGTTCGTTTGCGAAGATTCACACCGCCGCCCGATCGGCATGCTCGAGCTTTCTCTGCGATCGGTCGCCGAGGGATGCAGCAGCTCGCCTATTCCACACATTGAAGCGTGGTTCACGGTGCCGGAGATGCGCCGTCGCGGCGTTGGTCGCGCCCTCATGAACGCCGCGGAATCCTGGGCTCGCGCGCGGGGTCACCGCGAACTCGCGTCCGACACGCAACTCTCGAACGAGGACGGCGCGCGCGCTCATGTCGCAATTGGCTTTGAAGAGGTCGAACGCGCGATTCACTATCGACGAGCGCTGGACTAGATCCCCGCGTACCATTCGTAGCCGTAATCTTCCCAGTAGCCGCCGGTGCCGCCGAACGTGCCCTTCAGGTTCGCGACGAGCTCGATGCGGCTGACCCATTTCGCGCTCTTGTAGCCGAGCTGGGTCGGGATGCGCAGGCGCACCGGCGCGCCGTGCGCCGCGTCGAGCGGCTTGTCGTTGAGGTCGAGCGCGAGCAGCGTCTGCGGGTGTGCGGCCTGGTGCAGCCCGAGCGATTCGTAGTACGACTGTCCGCTCTGATCGCGGTCGAAGCAGTGGAAGACGACGTAGCGCGCGTCGGGTTTCGGCTGCGCCATCGCGACGATCGTCGCGAGCGGAACCCCGCGCCATTTTCCGATCGCGCTCCAGCCCTCGACGCAGTCGTGGCGCGTGATCTGCGTGCGGTCGCCGGCAACGCGCAGCTCGGCCAGCGTCAATCTCTGCGGCCGCTCGGCCAAGCCGTCGACGACGAGCCGGTAGTCGCGGAAGCCTCCCTTGCGCAATCCGTCGTACGTGCTGTCGGCCGGCGTGTCGAGGCCGTTGACGCGAAACTCACGATCGACGTCGGCGTCGGCGTACTCACGCGCCATCCCGTGCGTGCCGATCACGCTTTGGTTGAGCCGCTCGGCGGAATGCAGCACGTTGCGGAATGGGCCGTTGGTCAGCGAGTCCTTAACCGGTCCGCAGGCGGTCAGACCGAGCGAGGCGAGCGACGACGCAAGGAAGAGCCGCCGCTTCACGGTCCCACCCCGTCGTGTTCCTTGAGCGTGTACCAGCCGGTGATCATCGAGCGCATGTTGTTCCACATCCCGGTGGTGAGCACCAGCGTCAGGTGGGTCGCGAAGTACGCCAGAAAGAGCGCCATCAGCGCGAAGTGCCAGGTGCGCGCGAACTGCCGCCCGCCGAGGATCGCGGTGAGCCACGGAAACGCCGCGTCGACGCCGGGCGAGAGCGCGATGCCGGTGATGACGATCAGCGGGAACAGCACGAACAGCACCACGGTGTACGTGACCTTTTGCAGGGGGTTGTACGTGCCGTGCGGCGGCGGATCGCGCCGCAATCGCAGATAGTACAGCTGCATCGGCAAGAGCTTCGGCAGGTCCGACGGACGTACGATCAGCTCGCGCAGCGTGCCGCGCAGCCCGGCGGAGATCAGGTATGCGACGAACGCGACGAAGAGTGCCCAGGCGAAGAACAAGTGCCAGCGGCGTCCATCGGCGAGATCCTGAGGGCCGGGCAAGGTCGCCCACGCCGGAAACGCGCGCTCGCTCTCCGCACCCATCCCGTCGTCCGTATAGCCGAGGAGGTGCGTGGTGTCGAAGGTCCTGCCGAAGATCGTGATCGTTCCGATCGGCTGGCCGTTTTCCATCGCCGCGTTGAAAGCCAGCACGCGCTTCTGAGGATTGCTCTTGTCGGAGGCGTCCAGGTACGGAGCGGCGTTGAAGATCTGCAGGCCGCTCATCAGCAGCACGAGCAGTGCCAGCGCCCACAGCCAATGCGTCGTGCGCGCCGTGACGCCGTGCCGATAGACTCGCTCCCCCTTCACGTTCACGAGCGTTCGGCGACCAAGGAACGCACCGTCCGCTCCAATTGCGCGTCGTAGCCTTCGCCGACGTAGGTCGCGCGCAGCTTGCCGCGGCGGTCGAACACCAACTGCGTCGGCCACGCTTGGACGCCGTATGCGCTCCAGATGCCGAAGGCGTCGTCGTAGACGACCGGCCAGGTCACGTCTTGCGCCTTGAGCGCGCGCACGACGTTCGCGTGGACGTGCTCCTCCGGCGTCTCCGGCGCGTGCACCCCGACGATCGCGAGATCGCGCGCGCCGTATGCCGCGCGCAAACGCTGCAGCTGCGGCGTGACGTGCATGCAGTTGATGCAGCCATAGGTGAAGACGTCGACGATCGTCACCCGTCCCGAGGTCGGCGGCGGTCCGGGCGCGTTGGCCCAAGGCGCCGCACCCAGAACGGGCGCGAGCGACGTCGCGGCAGCGAGCAGCACGGCGGCGATCATGACAGCATCTCCTTGGGCACGACGACCGTGCGGCCGTCCAGGCGCAGCCGGCCGCCCTCGACCAGCTTCGCAATTTCGAGACTGACCGTTTCGCGCGTACTGCCCACCAGCGATGCAACGTCGGCGTGGGTCAATCGGACGTCGATGCGCAA
>JAQBPL010000019.1 GCA_028287545.1 Vulcanimicrobiota bacterium
TTTCTCGTCGTCCTCATCGTGATCCAATTGGTGCTGCGTCTCATTGCAGGGGAACCCTGCACCGCGTGAGCTCGTGATTCAACGCGAATCGGCCGTCGCGGAGCGCGGTCCGACCAACGTCCGCAACTTCTGCATCATCGCGCACATCGACCACGGGAAGACGACTCTGAGCGACCGCCTGCTCGAGTTCACCAAGACCGTGCAGAACCGCGACATGGAAGCGCAGCTGCTCGACGCGATGGATCTCGAACGCGAACGCGGGATCACGATCAAGATGCATCCCGTGACGCTGACCTACACGGCGCACGACGGCATCACGTACGAGCTGAACTTTATCGACACGCCCGGCCACGTCGATTTCTCGAGCGAGGTCTCGCGTTCGCTTGCCGCCTGCGAAGGCGCCTTGCTGGTGATCGACGCCGCGCAGGGGATCGAGGCGCAGACGCTCGCCAACTATCATCTGGCGCTGGGCCAGAACCTGACCATCATCCCGGTCATCAACAAGATCGATCTGCCGGCCGCCGACGTCGAGCGCGTGCGCGGCGAGATCGAGGAGATGCTGGTGATCGAAGGCTCGGACGCGATCCCGGCCTCGGCGAAGGAAGGGATCGGGATCGAGGAGATCCTCGAGGCGATCGTCACCCGGATCCCGCCGCCCAAGGGGCGCGAGGACAAACTGCGCGGGCTGATCTTCGACGCGCAGTTCGACACCTATCGCGGCGTCGTCGCGTACGTGCGCGTCGTCGACGGAGAGCTCAAAGCCGGCTCCCGCTTCATGTCGATGGCGCATCGCCGGGTCTACGAGGCGACCGAGGTCGGCGTGTTCAAGCCCGACATGCGCAAGACGGGGTCGCTCAACGTCGGCAACGTCGGCTACGTGATCGCCAACATCAAGTCGCTCGGCGACCTCGACGTGGGCGACACGATCACGCTCGCCGACGATCCGGCGACCGAACCGCTCCCCGGCTACAAGCCGATCGTCCCGATGGTCTACTGCGGTCTGTATCCCAACGAAGGGGTCGAGGTCTCGGAACTGCGCGACGCGCTCGAGAAGCTCGCGCTCAACGACTCGGCGCTTCACTTCGAACCGGAGTCGTCGATCGCGCTCGGCTTCGGCTTCCGCTGCGGCTTCCTCGGGCTCTTGCACATGGAGATCGTGCAAGAACGGCTCGAGCGCAACTACAACCTCGACCTGATCGCGACGTCGCCGTCGGTCGTTTTCCGCGTGACGCTGACCGACGGGACGGTCGATAACATCGACAATCCCGCGAAGCTCCCCGCGCGCGACAAGATCGCGCTGATGGAAGAGCCGTACGTCAAGGCGACCGTGATCACGCCGCCCGACTACGTCGGGGCGATCATGGAGCTCACCCAGAACCGCCGCGGGACGCTCGCCAACATGGAGTACCTCGTCGACGGCCGCGTGATCCTCACCTACGAAATGCCGCTGATCGAGGTGATCATCGATTATTTCGACCGGCTCAAGAGCAGCACCAAAGGCTACGCTTCGCTCGACTACGAGCTGATCGGCTACCGCGAAGGCGACCTCGTGAAGCTCGAGATCCTGCTCAACAACGAGCCGGTCGACGCGCTCTCGTTCATCGTCGCGCGCGACAAGGCGCAGGCGCGCGGCCGCGGGCTGACGGAGAAGCTGAAGGACTTGATTCCGCGGCAGATGTTCGACGTTCCGATCCAAGCGGTGATCGGCGGGAAGGTCGTCGCCCGCGAGACGGTCGGTGCGATGCGCAAGAACGTTCTCGCCAAATGCTACGGCGGCGACATCACGCGCAAACGCAAGCTGCTGGAGAAGCAGAAGGTCGGCAAGGAGCGGATGAAACGCGTCGGCCGCGTCGACCTTCCGCAGGAGGCCTTCATGGCGGTGCTGCGGCTCGACGAGTCCTAGCGGCCGGGTGTAGAGTGGGACGCGTGAGGGTCTACGTCGCGACGACGAACTTCGGCAAGCTGCGCGAGATGGAGGCGCTCTTCGCCGACGCGCCGCTCACGCTGGCTTCGTACGGCGACTACGAGGACCCGATCGAAGGCGACACGTCGTATGCCGACAACGCCGCGCTCAAGGCGCGCGCGCTGCACGCGCAGCTGCAGCGCGCCGGGCGGCCGGCCAACGTGCTGGCCGACGATTCGGGCCTGGAAGTCTACGCGCTCGACCGGCGTCCGGGAGTGCTGACGGCCTACTACGGCGGCGCCGAACTGTCGTGGAGCGAGCGCCGCAAACGCCTGCTCGCCGAGCTCGAGACCACGCCGCTGCGCGATTTCGATCGCCGCGCGCGTTTCGTCTGCGCGCTCCACTTCATCGATGAGACCGGACGCGAGTTCGCCGCGATGGGAACGGTCGACGGTGAGATCGCGGCCGCCGAAGCCGGCGCCGCGGGGTTCTCGTTCGATCCGATTTTTCTATACCCGCCGTCGGGCCGCACCTTCGCCGAGATGAGCGCCGAGGAGAAGAACCTCGTGAGCCACCGCGGGATCGCCGCGGCGGCGCTGGTCGCCGCGATCACCCGCGCCGGCGTCTGTTCGACCTCGGCGTGAACGAAAACGGCCCGGTCGTAAAACCGGGCCGTCTTGCACTGGTGCACCGCGAAGGACTCGAACCTTCAACCAATTGATTAAGAGTCAACTGCTCTACCATTGAGCTAGCGGTGCAACGTTTCCGAGGTTACTCGGACGGGGCCCCGTTCGTCAAGACCGCGACCCCGTCCGCTTTTTTGGTGTGCCCGGCGGGGCTCGAACCCGCGACCAATAGCTTAAAAGGCTACTGCTCTACCGACTGAGCTACAGGCACACGTAACGTTTCCTCTGATTCGACACGGTGAGCGAAGGTTCCGCGCCTCCTCGCATCCACGTTTCGCTTGAAGCGAACAGCCCCAAGCCGCACGGCTCGGGGCTGTCCTTCGTGGGGTGACTGACGGGGGTCGAACCCGCGACCTCAGGAATCACAATCCTGCGCTCTAACCAGCTGAGCTACAATCACCGCGACGAACGCCCATAGTTAGACGAACGACGCGCGGAAAACCTGCGCGTTCGTGGCGCGCCCGGAGGGAATCGAACCCCCATCGTTCCGCTTAGAAGGCGGATGCCTTATCCGTTAGACCACGGGCGCCGGGTGGACGAACACGTCGGGATGACAGGATTTGAACCTGCGACTTCTTGCTCCCAAAGCAAGCGCTCTACCAAGCTGAGCTACATCCCGCAGCCCCCATGGTACCACGGGCGCTCAACCCGCTTCGGCTGCCGGAACGCCGCGCGGTCGGCCGCAGGCGCCGGACAACCTCTCCGCGTAGCCCCACCGCAATTCTTTCGGAGGTCTTGGAGAGAGTTCATGTGCGCCGTTTGATCGCCGCTGCGCTTGCCATGGCGTCGTCCGTGTTTTCCGTGGCGCCCGCGAGCGCCGCGGATCCGAAGCCGTTCAGCTACGAGACCGCGCGGGCGCTGGTCACCGTCCGGGAACCGCAGATCTCGCCCGACGGAAGCCGCGTCGCGTACGTCCGGTCGGTCGGCGACTACAAAGCCGATCGCAACGACACCGAGCTCGTTCTCGTCGACGTGGCGAGCGGCGCGCGGCGCGTCCTGACCCGCGAGCGCATCGCGATTCACGCGCCGCGCTGGTCGCCCCGCGGCGACCGCCTCGCGTACCTGGCTTCTCCCGCGCAGGCGAAGCCGCCGCAGCTGTACGTGCTGCCGATGAACGGCGGCGATTCGGAGAAGATCACCGACGTCAAGAGCGGCGTCGATGCGTACGCGTGGCGTCCCGACGGCGGCGGGTTCGCCTACCTCGCGCAGGACGATCCGCCCAAGACGAAGGCGCCGGAGTCGTACGTGCCGGCGTTCGCCGTAACCGACGAACACTTCCTCACCCGCGAGCCCTCGCGCCCCGCGCACGTGTGGACGATCGGCGCGGACGGCAAGAGCGCAAAGCAGATCACCCGCGGTGAGGCGGCGCCGCCTCAAAGCGGCAGGCTGCAGTGGACGCCCGACGGCAAGACGCTGGCGCTGGTGATGCAGCCCGACGCCGTCTTCGCGCACTTCACCAAAGCGCACACCGTGCTGATCGACGTCGCGAGCGGCACGGTCAAGCCGCTGCGCGCAGAGGGCATCGACGGCGGAGGGCCCCTCTCGCACGACGGCACGGCGATCGCGCTGAGCCTGCCGCGTCACGGAAGCGTCTATCTCCAGCAGGATCTCAGCGTCCGCTCACTCGCCGACGGTCGCGAGATCGCGTCGGGTACGGCGATCGACCGCAACGTGCACTGGGCCGACTGGTCACCGGACGACAAAACCATCTACGTCGGGACGGCGGACGGCGTGCGCAGCGTCCTGTGGCGGATGCCGCTCGGCGGCGCGCCGGCGCGCGTCGATCTCGGCGACGTCGACTTCGGCGCGGACGCGACGATCGCTCGCACGGGCACGATCGCGTTCGTCGGCCAGCGGCGCGACGCCGCGAGCGAGATCTACGTGCTGCCGTCCGGCACGACACCGCGTCGCGTCAGCGACGAAAATGCGTTCTTGCGCGACTACGCGCTCGCGCGGCGCGAGCGCTTCGACTGGACCAGCGACGACGGCACGGCGGTGAACGGCGTGCTCACCTTTCCGCTCGGCTACACCGCGGGGAAGACGTATCCGCTGGTGCTCGACATCCACGGCGGGCCGGTCTCGACCTCGACCTGGGCATGCTGCGGGCTCGAAGGTGTGCTCGATCAGGTGCTGGCGACGCACGGCTATTTCGTGCTGCAGCCGAATTATCGCGGCAGCGACAACTCCGGCGACGCGTTCCTCTCGGCGATCGTCCCGCACGTGACGAGCGCGCCGGGGCGCGACAACCTCGCGGCGGTCGAGGCGCTGAAGAAGACCGGGATGATCGATCCGGCGCGCATCGGCGTGAGCGGCTGGTCCGGCGGCGGCCTGCAGACGGGCTGGCTCGTCGGCCACGCGTCGTTCTGGCGCGCGGCGGTCGCCGGCGCCGGCGTGTACGACTGGTACGAACAAGCCGTTCTCGCCGACATCAACGAAGAGTTCGCGCGCGACTTTCTCGGCGGCGCGACGCCGTGGACGAAAGCGGGCCGCGCCGCGTTCGACGCGGAGTCACCGCTCACGTACGCGGACGCCATCCGCACGCCGCTGCTAATCCTCAGCGACACCGGCGATCAGCGCGTACCGATCTCGCAGTCGTACGCGCTCTATCACGCCCTGCACGACCGCGGACGAACGGTCAAATTCGTCGCCTTCCCGCGCGCCGGCCATTTTCCGACCGATCCGGTCGGGCGCGAGGGTACTCTGCGAACGTGGAGCGATTGGTTCGACCGGTGGCTGAAGTGATGGTCCGCCAACTCGCGGCGAGCATCGTGCTCGCTGCGCTGCTCGCTCCCGCCGCGGTCCCCGCCGCCGCCTCGCCGGTGACCGAACGCGATCTGCGCGCGCTCGTGACGCTGCTCGATCCGCAGATCTCGCCCGATGGGAAGCGGGTCGCACTCGTGGTGCGGCGGGCCGATTTCGAGAAGAACGTCTACAAGAACGAGCTCGTCCTCATCGACGTGAAGAGCGGTTCGATGCGCGTGCTCGTGAAGCAGCGCGACGACGTCACCTCGCCGCGCTGGGCGCCGGGCGGCGACCGCCTCGCCTACGTCGCGACGCCCGAAAAAGACGCCGCCGCGAAAGACGAGCCGCACGCCCAGATCGCCGTGCTCTCGATGAGCGGCGGCGAGCCGGTGATGATCACCAGCGCGAAGCAGGGCGTCGACGCGTTCGCGTGGCGTCCCGACGGCCACGCCTTCGCGTACCTCACGCACGATCCGTCGCCCGACGAGAAGCGCGTGAAGGCCAAAGACGATTGGTTCGAGATCACCGATCAAGCATGGACCGCGCGTTCGGCGCCGGCGCCCGCGCATCTGTGGACCGTCGGCGCCGACGGCAAGGGAACGCGCCGCGCCACCAGCGGCGTGTGGTCCTTGAACGGCGTGCCCGCGTTTTCGCGTGACGGCACGACGGTCTTCGCCGTCCGCACGCCGGCCTCGACGAATGCGTACCGCTCGCGCAGTCTCGTCGCCGTTACGATCGCGTCGGGCCGCGTGCGGACGCTCTCGAGCGGCCGTTCGAGCGACGCCCCGGCCGTCTCACCGGACGGAACGCGGCTGATCGCTGACGGAGAACACCCGGCCGCGTTCTCGCAGACCGAGCTGTACGAGAGCGACCTCGCGGGACGGCACGTGCGCGACGTGAGCGAGCGGCTCGACCGCTCGATCCAGTTCCAGACGTTCGTCCCGGGCGGCGTCGTCGTCGGCGCGAACGACGCGACCCGCGACCGCCTCTTCGAGATCGCCGCCGACGGGACGCCGCGCGCGCTGCCGCTCGGCGACGTCAACGTGAGCGGTGAAGCCAGCGCCGCGCACGACGGCACGCTGGCATTCGTCGGCGTCACGGCGGCGCGGCCCGCGGAGCTGTACGTTCTTCCACCCGGCGCCGACCGGCCGCGCCGGCTGACCGCCGTGAACGCCGCGATCGCCGCGCATCCCGCGGCGCGCTCGCGCACGATCGTATGGCGCAGCGCCGACGGCTTCGAAGTCGACGGCGTGCTGACCGAACCGCTCGGCATGACCGCCGGGACGCGCTATCCGCTGGTTGTCCTGATCCACGGCGGCCCGACGGCGACGTCGACTGACGCGTACTCGCCGCTCGTCCAGCTGATGGCCGCCCGCGGTTGGCTCGTCTTTCAGCCGAACTACCGCGGCAGCGACAACCTCGGCCACCGGTTCGCGCACGCGACCGTTCCGTACGTCACGAGCTCGCCCGCGCGCGACGTGCTCGACGGCGTCGACGCCGTCGAGAAGCTCGGCATCGTCGATCCGGCGCGCATCGGCGTCTCGGGCTGGAGCGAGGGCGGCTTGCTGACGTCGTGGCTGATCGGCCACGACCATCGCTGGCGAGCCGCGATGTCGGGCGCCGCGGTCAACGATTGGACGCAGTATGCCGACATGACCGACGCCAAGGACTTCACGCCGTCGTTCATCGGCGCGTCTCCCTGGAGCAGTTCGAAGATGCGCGCGCTCTACGATGCGGAGTCACCGCTCACGTACGCCGCCGCCGTGACGACCCCGACGCTGATCATGACCGACGCGGGAGATTTCCGGGTGCCGACCCCGCTCTCGTACGAGTTCTACCACGCGATCCGCGCGACCGGGACGCCCGTCGAACTCGTCGTCTTCCCGGTGAACGGCCACAATCCGAGCGATCCGCTGCACCGCGAGGACCGCACGCATCGCTGGGTCGACTGGTTCGCGCGTCACTTCTGAGCGGCGAGGGGACCGAGGGGTTGCAGAGAAGGCAGAATCTTCCGCGTTCCCAGATCTTTCCTGACTCGATGTTCCATGGAGGAAGTTCGACCGTGACGCCTTCTCGCAGTACCTTTTTGGCCGGGACCGCCGGCGTGGTCGCGGCTTCCGCGGCCGCCCCGACGCTGATCGCCGCCGCCAGCCCCGCCGACGTCGCCAGCGCGACCCGCGGCATGACGCTCACAACCCTGCGCGACGGCGCCGTCGACCACGTCGGCGTGCGCACGCCGCGCGGCATCGTCGACATCTCCCGAGCCGCGAAAGCGCTCGGCGTGACGTCGCCTCCGCTGACCGTCGACGACGTCGTCGCAGGCCGCGGCAACGTCGCGGCACTCCCGATGCTGGTCGCCAAAGCGTCCGGCGACGCGGTCCGCAGCGAGGCGTCGGTGCAGTTCGGCCCGCTCGTCGGCGCGCCGCCGAAGATCGTCTGCGTCGGACTGAACTACCGCGCGCACATCGCCGAGACCGGCGAGAAAGCGCCGCCGTATCCGGATCTGTTCAATAAGTACAACACCGCGCTGAACCGGCACAACGGCACGGTCATGGTCTCGAAGCTGCAGGCCGAGAAGTTCGACTACGAGTCGGAGCTCGTGATGATCGTCGGCAAGACGGCGCGCAACGTCCCGGAGGCCGAGGCGCTCTCGTACGTGTTCGGCTATTCGTGCGGTCACGACTTCACCGCGCGCGACACGCAGCAGCGCGTCTCGCAGTGGATGACCGGCAAGACGCCCGATCAATTCGCGCCGCTCGGACCGTGGCTCGTCACCGCCGATCAGATCCCCGATCCGCAGACCCTCCAGATTCAGACCTGGATCAACGACGAGACGACGCCGCGCCAGGACGCCAGCACCGCGCAGATGATCTTCAACTGCGCGCACATCCTGAGCTACACGTCGAACTACATCACGCTGCAGCCCGGCGACGTTATCTTCACCGGCACGCCCAGCGGCGTGATCACCGGGTATCCCAAGGACAAGCAAGTCTGGCTCAAGGCCGGCGACCGCGTCCGCACCACCATCTCGAAACTCGGCGAGCTTCGCTTCACCCTCGTCTAGCTGTCACCCTGAGCTTGTCGAGGGGCCCTTCAATGGCGGCTCGCCGCGGGCCGCCGCGCGTGACGAGGGCGGCTCGACAAGCTCGCCGTGACAGAACCGTCACCCTGTGCGTGTCGAAGGCGACAGGCGCAGGGTGAGGGGGGACGCGAAAGGCGATCCTCGGGGGCACGTGGCGGAATCGGTAGACGCGCTGGATTTAGGTTCCAGTGGGGCGACCCATCCGAGTTCGAGTCTCGGCGTGCCCATTAGGATTCGCCTGCGGGCGAATCCGGCGTCCTCCCTCCGGTCCGGGCGCCTAGTCGGTGGTCCGGCCGCTGCGCGGCCTCAATACAGAGAATGGTGCTTGACGAGTTTGTCAGGGTCCGATAGACTCCGAGGGTTCGTCCCGGGTATCGCTGAAAGGCGGCCTCGGCGCGTGCGGAAGTAGCTCAGCGGTAGAGCATCGCCTTGCCAAGGCGAGGGTCGCGAGTTCAAATCTCGTCTTCCGCTCCAGATTCATACGACAAGACGGCGGGCGCTTGCCCGCCGTCACCGCTTCCGGAGGTTTCCTGTACTCGTGCCCTCGACGCTGAAACCGCTTGACCCCACGCAGGTCGAGCTCGAGATCAGCATCACGCCGGAAGAATTCAGCGCGGCGCAAGATGCTGCGTTCCGCAAGCTCGTCCGCAATCTGAAGATGCCGGGCTTCCGTCCCGGGAAGGTCCCGCGGAAGATCTTCGAGAGCACCTACGGGACCTCGCAAATCGTCGAGCGCGCCCTGGACGATCTCGTTCCGGTCAAGTACGCCGCCGCGATCGAGGAGCACGGTCTCGAGCCGCTCGACCGTCCGAAGATGGAACTGCTTCCTGAAGAAGAGGGGCAGCCGCTGCGCGTGAAGGCCGTCGTTCCGATCCGCCCCGCGATCGAACCGAAGGACTACGCAGGCGTCGAGATCACCGATGTGACGGAGACCGCGACCGACGCGGACGTCGACGCCGCGCTCGAGCAGATGCGCCGCAACGCCGCGACCCTGATCCCGGTCGACCGCCCGGTACAGGCGGGCGACGTGGCGACCCTGGATTACGAGGGGAAGATCGACGGCGTGCCCTTCGACGGCGGCAAAGCCGAGGGCCAGGAGACGGAGCTCGACGAGGGCCGCTTCATCCCGGGCTTCGTGCAAGGGATCGTCGGCATGACGGCCGGCGAGACCAAGGACGTGCACGCGACCTTCCCCGATCCGTATTCGAACGCCGATCTGGCCGGCAAAGAGGCCGTCTTCACGATCACGGTCCACGAGGTCAAAGAGCCCGAGCTTCCGCCGCTCGACGACGAGCTGGCCAAGCGGGTGTCGCGTTCGGAGACGCTCCAGGACCTGCGCATCGAGGTCCGCCGCCGGCTCGACGAGACGGTGAAGAACAACGCGCGCCGCGCGATGTCGAGCGAGTTGCTCGAGAAGCTTGTCGCGGCCAACGACTTTCCGCTGCCGGATGTGCTGGTCGAACGCGAGATCGACTCGCTGATGAACGACTCCCGCCAGCACGTCGCCCGGGCCGGGATCCAGTGGGACGAGTATTTGAGCGCCAGCGGCAACTCCGAGGCCGAGCTGCGCACGGGCTACCGCCCGGAAGCCGAGCGGCGGGTCAAGACGACCTTGCTGGTCGAGGCGATCGCCAAGAAGGAAGGCGTGCAGGCCACGCAAGCCGACGTCGAGGCCGAACTCGACGCGCTCGCCGCCCAGTACGGCCAGCCCCGGGAGCGCATCATCCAAGCGCTCCAGTCCAACGTCGCGGCGCTAATCGACGGGATCGTGCGCACGAAGACCATCGACCGGCTGATCGAGCAGGCCAAACGGACCCCGGCCAAGCCTGCGGCCTCCTCAGCTGAAACTGAAGTCGCAGCCCAGTAGGTCAGGGAGCACGCAC
>JAQBPL010000074.1 GCA_028287545.1 Vulcanimicrobiota bacterium
GTCCGTACGAAGATCCGATCCGCCGCCAGTTCATCCCCGTCGCCTCGAAGCTGCTGCCGGACCATCCGCGGCTCACGCTGGACTCGCTGCACGAGCAGGACGACTCGCCGGTGCAGGGCCTGATCCACCGCTACGTCGACAAGGCGCTCTTCCTCCCGCTGCAGACGTGCCCGGTCTACTGCCGCTTCTGCACCCGTTCGTACGCGATCGGTCCCGACACCGAGAACGTCGACAAAGAGCCGGTCGCGAAGACGATCGATCTCTGGAAGCAGTCGTTCGAGTACATCGCGGAGCGGCCGGAGATCGAGGACATCGTCATCTCGGGCGGCGACACGTACCAGCTCGCGGCGAAGAACATCACGCTGATCGGCGACGCGCTGCTCGCGATCCCGCACGTGCGCCGCCTGCGCTTCGCGACCAAAGGGCCGGCCGTGATGCCGATGAAGATCCTCACCGATCCGGCCTGGACCGACGCGCTGACCGGCGTCGTCGAACGCGGCCGCAAGCTGCACAAAGACGTGGTGATCCACACCCACTTCAACAATCCGAACGAGATCTCGTGGATCACCCAGCAGGCGATGGACCTGCTCTTTCAGCGCGGCATCACCGTGCGCAATCAAGCCGTGCTCATCCGCGGCGTAAACGACGACGTCCGGACGATGACGACGCTGGTGAAGCGCCTCTCGTGGATCAACGTGCACCCGTACTACGTCTACATGCACGACCTCGTGAAGGGCGTCGAGGACATGCGGACCTCGGTGCAGACGTCGATCGACCTCGAGAAAGCCGTGCGCGGCACGACCGCCGGTTTCAACACGCCGCTCTTCATCTGCGACGCGCCCGGCGGCGGTGGCAAACGCGACGTCCACTCGTTCGAGTACTACGACCGCGAGAACGGCATCGTGGTCTACAGCGCCCCGAGCGTCAAACCCGGCCAGTCGTTCCTCTACTTCGACCCGATCGACACGCTCTCACCGGAAGCCCAAGCCCGCTGGGCCGTCCCCGAGATCCAAGAACGCATGATCGCCGACGCCATCGCCCACGCCGGCGGAAAAGTCACCGTACTGGCGTAGACTGCGAGCGTGGTCAAACGTCTCGCCGCGGCAACCGCCCTGGTCGTCGTTTTAGCGACCGCCGCGATCGCGTGGTTCATGCTCGACCCGGGACCGCTGCACCGGATCGTCGTTTCGTGGTCCGACCCTGGGCCGACCTCGGCGCGGCCGTTCTGGCAGATCGCGATCGAAGAAAACGGCACCTACACGTACTCGACGAATTCGTTCCGGCGGCACGGAAAGATCGCGTTCGCGCCGTATGCGGAACGGTTCCGTTCGATCGGTGAAATTCGCTGGGACATGCCGGCGCAGACAGGCTGGCAACGCGGCATGCACTTCTGGGCGGTCGGCGCGCGGCGGACGGTGGCTCCGTTCGCCAACGGCAACGGCTCCGATCATTCGGCGCTGCGCGCCTTCGGGATCGCACTGCACGACGCTGTGGTCGCCGACGTACGGCGCATCGACGCGCCGCGGACCGCGGCGATGAACCGACTTGACCAGCTCCGTTCGATCGAGATGAGGGCGAGCGGCGCGATGTGCGGACACTGCCTATGGACGATGCGCGTCGACGCGTCAGGGCACGCGCACGCGCGCACAGATCAGCCCTTCACCCATCGGCATTCGCTGGACCACGATGCGTCGTTGCAGTGGCGCGACGTCGTCGGCTCTTTCCGACGCGCGCAGTTGGGGAACTTGGACGCGTACTATCCAACGAACACGATAGACGTCGCAGGGGTCGCGTTTAGATTCGTGTTTCCCCAGAGCAGCTACACGATCGATGCCCCCGACTTCCAGGTATGGCCGCGCGCGCTGCGGCGCGCCTTCGTCGACGTCTTGGCGCAATTCGAGAAAGCGCGCTGGTCGCCGCCGATCGATCCACAATCGATGCCGAACGCCGCGTCGATGCGCGTCTGGGTCGACTGGAACCCTTCGACAAGCTCAAGGTGACACGGGGGGAGTTTTGAGCTGGTCGAACAGCGCGAAGGCGCGCTCTTCCGATGCGGCGGCGACGGTGGGGTCGTAGCCGGGCCAGCCGGGTTGGGAGAAGTTGTGCACGGCGGCCGGGTAGACCACGATCTCGGCGTCGGATCGGTGGCGCAGCGCGAGGCGGATCGCGTCGATCTGCTCGGGTGGCGTGAGCGCATCATCGGCACCGAAATGGAGCGAGAGCGGGGCGGCGACGTTCGGCGCGTCGGCGAGCGCGAGCCCGATCTGCGTGCCGTGAAACGCCGCCGCCGCATCGACGCCGAGTCGTGCCGCCGCGAGAAACGCGTAGCGCCCGCCGAAGCAGTACCCCATTACTGCGATCTTCCCGTTGCACTCGGGGCGGTCGCGCAGGGCCGCAATCGCCACGTCGAGGTCATCCACGAGTTGGTCGACGTCGACGCGTGCCGCGCGGGCGACGGCAAGCGGGCGCTCCTCCGGCGTCCGAGCGAATTCTTGCGGTTGCGGATCACGCCAGAACTGGTTCAGCACCGCCGCCGCATAGCCGCGGTGCGCGCAACGATCGACCAGATCGCGCATCTGACGGTCGACGCCGAAGATTGGCGGCAGCACGATGATCCCCGGCGCGGGGGTCGCCTCAGTCGAGGCGAAGTACGCCGCGAACGTTTTGCCGTCCGCCGTCTCGACCGTGAGTTCTGCAGGCACGTCGCCCGGTTGCGACCCCGAGGCGATTCCGCCCTCTCGGGACGCAGCACGTCTTTCCCCGGACCCCGAGGTTTCGCGAACATGACCACCACCGCAACGACCGCTTACGCCGATCTCCGGCTCGTCATCGGCACCGAGACGATCTCGGCCGACCAGCGCGAGTCCTTACCGGTCCACGATCCCGCCACCGGCGAGACGATCGGCCGCGTGCCGATCGCGACCGATGACGACCTTCGGCGCGCGCTCGAGTCGACCGCGCGCGGGTTCGCGCGCTGGCGCGCGACGCCGGCGTACGACCGCGCCGCGATCCTGCGCGACGCGGCGCGG
>JAQBPL010000084.1 GCA_028287545.1 Vulcanimicrobiota bacterium
GCGATCGCGGGCGGCCTGAGCGTCGCGCTCGCTCGCACGTTCACGATCATCGACCCGAAGGTGAAGAATCCGCAGAGCGACGAATGGGAACGCGCCTACCGCCTCTTCTCCCTTTTACTGTAACGAGAGCCGTTCAGCGCGGCTTCGACTGATGGAGCCAGATCTGGTTGCCGTCGGGATCGCGCACGAGCGAGATCCGGCAATTCGTGAGATCGTGCGGCTCGCCGGCCTCGACGCCGCGCCCGCTCAGCGCCGTTCGGAAGCCGTCGAGATCCGCCACTTCGAGCGCGAAAGACTGCGCGGAGCCGGGCGTGCCGACCTGTTCGAAGTTTCCGATGCCGAACGTTGTGCCGCCGACCTCGAACTCCACCCAGAAGTCCGACTCCAGCCCCGACTTCTGCAAGCCGAGTCCGTCCGCGTAGAACGCGACGGCGCGCGGCATGTCGGTGACGGGATACATGATGAATGCAACGTGGTCGACGGCCATGATCGCTGAGACTCCTCGCGGGCGCGGGCTTGGTCGGCCGAGTTTCCGTCGCAGTGGAGGACGGAACCTCTCGGGCCGGAACGCTCGGCTCGATGGAACCAGCTGCGCCCCGCGCCGGCGAAGCCGCGCCGCCCGAGGTTCTCGGATTGCCGATCCCGCTGCCCGCGCTCGTCGTGTGGCTGCGCCACGTCGGTTGACGCTTCTTCGCCGAGCCACTTGCGCAGTTGCGCGAGCTCGACCGGGACTTCGCTCAGAGCGGCATCGCCGTTCGCTTCGTCACGATCGGCTCGCAGGAAAAAGCGGCGGAGTTCTGCGCGCGGCACAATCCCGAGGCGATCTGCATCGGCGACGCTGACATGCGCACGTACAAAGCGATGGGGTTCACCGACTTCGATCTCACCAAGCTCAAGACGACGCCGGAACTCGCGCTGCGCCGCGACGAGAATGAGGCCGCGGGGTTCCGGCAAGATTGGGACGCGACTCGCATCGAGGACGCCGCCCAGAACCCGGGCGCAGCCGTGATCGACGCCCTCGGCATCCTGCGCTGGGTCCACGGCGGCTGGCATCCCGGCGATCTGCCGCCGATGCGGGAGCTCCTCGAAACCGCCAAGACCGCCGCCCGGTAGAGACCCCGGACGACCGTGCGCAAAGTTCTCGGCATCGCCGCGTCCGTTCTCCTCGTGCTGGCTGCGACCGGCTTCTGGTATTTCAGCTCCAGCAGGACGCGCATGGTATCGCTGCCGCTCGGCGAGCGCGAAGCGACTCCGCAAGCAGCGAACCTCCACAGCGTCGTGCCGCGTCCGGCGCACGTGATCGTCTTCATCGAAGAGAACAAGTCGTTCGACGACATCGTCGGCAACACGAAGGAAGCGCCGTATCTCAACGCGCTGATTCCGCACGCTGCGCTGTTCACGCAGTCCTACGGCGTCTCTCATCCCAGCCAGCCGAACTACTTGGCCCTCTTCGCCGGCCGCACGAACACCAACGGCGACGCCTGCGAGGTCAGCGGCATACCGGCGACGGCCGACAATCTCGGCACCGAATTGCTCTCCCACGGTCTCACCTTCGTCGGCTACGCCGAAGGGCTGCCGGCCCCGGGCTATCGCGGCTGCATCGCGGGCGACTACGCGCGCAAGCATGCCCCATGGACATACTTCCCGGCGATCCCCGCGAGTTCCATCCAACCGTTCACCGCGTTCCCGCGCAACTACGCGAAACTGCCGACGGTCGCATTCGTCATCCCGGATCTTCAGGACGACATGCACAGCGGGAGCATCGCGCACGGCGACGCGTGGCTGCGCCGCACGCTCACGCCGCTCGTCGCGTGGGCCGCGCGGCACAACACGCTCATCATCATCACCTGGGACGAAAGCAGCGAGCCGCTCTCAAACCATATCCCGACGCTGTTCGTGGGACCGATGGTACGGCCCGGCAGGTACGCCGAGCCGATCACGCACTACGCGGTGCTGCGCACGATCGAAGACATCTACGGCTTGCCGCACGCCGGTCAGGCCGCCGACGTGGAGCCCATCATCGACTGCTGGAGCGTGCCCACGACGCGGTACGCCCGCTAGATCGTGCGGCGGAACTCGGCTTGCTGCAGCGGGCGGCCGGCGTGCTTCTTGCCGCTGGTGTTCTGCACGATGCGGCGCTCGACGAGGTTGCGCCGCATCATGTCCTTGAGCCGCGCGAGGACCGTGAAGTGCTTGGCATGAAGCCGCGCGGCGAGGGCGTCCGCGCTCTGCCATTCATTGGTGAGGAGCGGGAGGAGGCGGTCATCCCAACTGGTGTCCACGTCGTCATTCGAGGCCGGCATACGCGCGGCTTCGTCGGACGAGGGATGCCGCCTCCGCCCGCGTGCCGGCGTCAGACTGCGGCCGGCACTTTGTCGAAGAATCCGAACACCGCGCGCAGGCGCCCCTGCTCCGTCACGGCGACGTCGAAGCCGACGACGACGGGCTCGGAGAGACCGGGCATCCCCGCGTGCCAGGTGAAGCGCGCCGCGTCATGGTGCGCGTCGATCGGGCCGGCGAGGGTGATTGCCACGCCGCCGAGCTTCTGCTGCGCGCCGGCGACGGCGCGGTCGATCGCGTCCCAGCCAACGGCTGCGACCAGGGGATCGGTGAAGAGGGCGTCCGCGGTGTAGACCTGCTCGATGAGGGCGCGGCGCCGGGTCGGGTCGGTCTCGTTCCAGCTCTGGATGTAGCGGTGAACGAGCGTTTCTGTTGCGTTCATGCGACCGATCATGCCAGCCCGCGCGCCGACCGTCGATTACGCGCGGGGTAATGGCGCCGGTCGCTCCGAGCGCGTAGCATGCGAAGCGTGAGGGACCGATGATCGCAGTAACGCATGCCCCGCGGCCAGTCGGCGAGCTGCTGCGCCGCTGGCGCGAACAGCGCCGGCTCAGCCAGCTCGAACTAGCCGGGCAGGCCGACATCTCCACCCGGCATCTGAGCTTCGTCGAGACGAGCCGTTCGATGCCGAGCCGCGAGATGGTCCTTCGTCTCGCCGAGCAGCTCGATCTGCCGCTGCGCGACCGCAACGCGCTGCTGCTCGCCGCCGGCTACGC
>JAQBPL010000119.1 GCA_028287545.1 Vulcanimicrobiota bacterium
CGTAGGCGGTCCCGAAGTCGCGCAGCGCCTTGACGGTGAACGGCGAGCCGCCCGCCGCCAGCGCGCCGCATTCGGCCGAGGCGGCGAACAGCGAGGCGGTCTTCTTCGCGGCGACCTCGACGTAGTCGGCCAGGGTCGTCTCGAGGTTGCCGAGCGCGCGCAGCTGCAGCACCTCGCCGTCGGTGATGTCGGCGAGCGTTGCGCTCAGGATGTGCGGAATCGGGTGCGCGTAGTCGGCGGTCACGTTCTTGAAGATCCAGGCGAACAGATAGTCGCCGGCGAGCACGCTGATGCGGTTGCCGAAATCGACCGCCGTCGCGTTCACGCCGCGCCGCGTCTCGGCGTTGTCGACGACGTCGTCGTGGATCAGCGTCGCGACGTGGATCAATTCCATGAACGCCGCCAACCGCAAGTGCGGCTCCGCATCGCCGCCCACCGCTTCGGCGGCGAGCAGCGTGAACCGTGGCCGCAGCCGCTTCCCGCCCGCATCGAGCATCCGCCGAACAGCCTCGGTGATCAACGCGTTGTCGGTCCCGAAGGACGTCCGGAAATAGTCCTCGATGAGCGCGTACAAGTCGCGCTGGGGCCGCGGCTGGAGCATGGTTACGCGACGCCCACGTGCACGGCGATCGCGCCGGCGCCGAGGCGGATGTAGCGGACGTCGCGGAACCCGGCGCTGCGGAAGCGCTCGGCGAGGCCGTCAGCGTCGGGAAAGTTCGTCAGCGAGTTCGGCAGGTAGCGATACGCTGCTTTCGAGCCGCCGACCAACCCCCCGATCAGCGGCACCAGGCTATAGAAGTAGAAGCCGAACAGGCGGCGCACGAGCGGGTTCGGCGGCTTGGTGACGTCGAGGTTCACGAAGCGGGAACCCGGCCGCAGGATCCGGCGCGCTTCCTTCAAGGTCGCGCCGATGTCGACCACGTTGCGCATCGAGAAGCCCATCGTCGCGCCCTCGAACTCGCCGTCCCCGAACGGCAAGCGGGTCACGTCGCCTTCCACGAAGGTCGCGCGGGACTTCGGGTCTTCGCGGCCGGCTCGGCTGCGTGCGCCCTCGAGCATCGGCGGGGTGAAGTCGACGCCCACGACGTGCATCGCCGGGTCGGTCTTCAGCAGGTGGAAGACCAGATCGCCCGTGCCGCAGCACAGGTCCACGACCCGTCCGCCGGCCGGGGCGGCGAGCTCGGACACGGCGCGCTTGCGCCACGCCTCGTCGACGCCCGCCGTGAGCAGCCGATTGGCGCGGTCGTACCGCGGAGCGATCGCCGCGAACATCTCGCGGACGTAGAGAGCCTTATCCATGGTCAGGTCGACCGGGGCTGTTCGGCGGCGGGGCTCAGAAATACCGCTTGTGGCGGAAATACACGAGCAGGCCGAACACGGTGAGCAGCTGCGTGCCGATGCCGATGACCCAGAACGTGAACCCGTCCGTGATGTGGTTGACCATCCAGCCGAAGTTCTGTCCGAAGAAGCCCGTGATGTACGTCAGCGGCAGGAAGATGGTCGCGATGACGGTCAGCTGGCGCGAGACTTCGCCTTGCCGGTGCGCCTCGGAGGAGAGGTGGATGTCGAGCGTGCTGTTGAGCAGGTCGCGGATCGCGTCGATCTGGTCGGTCGTGCGCAGCGCGTGGTCGTACACGTCGCGGAAATACGCGTTCATCGAACTGTCGAGCGGGCCGAGCTCGCCGCGCATGATCGGGCTGAGGATGTCGCGCACCGGCGCGACCGAGTGGCGCAGATCGACGAGGTCGCGTTTGAACGCGAGGATCTCGCGCAGCACCGGCATCTGATTGCGCCGGTCGCCGCCGACGACCAGATTTTCGAGCGCGACGAGCCGCTCTTCGTACTCGATGGCGATCGGGTGATACGCATCGACGACGACGTCGAGGATGACGTAGAGCAAGCCCGTCGGGCTGTGCGGAACGGCGCCGCGTGAGGCCCAGCGCCGTTCGACCTCGTCGAGCGGAAAGACCGGATGCGCGCGAATCGTGACGACGAAGTTCTGCCCGACGAAGACGGCGATCTCGTGCAGGACGAGTTCCTTCTGCGCGCCCAGGGTCGTGGCGTGGACGACGACGAGGTGATATCCGCTGAAGGCCTCGATCTTCGGTCGCTCGTGGACGAGCGCGGCGTCTTCGACGGCGGTCGGATGGAGGGAGAATTCGCGTTCGAGCAGTGCCAGATCGGCCGCCGTCGGCTCGGCGAGATCGAACCAGACGAAGTTGTGCTGGTCCTTGAGAAGATCGCTGATCTCGTCGGCGTCTTCCAGCGCGCGCGCCGCGCGTTTCCCGGTGAAGACCAGGCAGCGCGACTCGTGTTCCGCGGAGATCGCCGGCGTGTCGCGCTCGGGGCGCGGCGGCCGACGGATCACGCAGCCGGCTCCAGGCCGAAGATGCGCCGGGCGTTGGCATCCGCGCGCGCCACGACGGTCGCCGCGTCGACGCCCAAGACGTCGGCGACGACCCGGGCCGTATCGGCGAGATAGGCAGGCTCGTTGCGTTTCCCGCGATGCGGGATCGGCGCGAGATAGGGGCAATCCGTCTCGAGCACGATCGCATCCAAACCGGCCGCCTTCACCGCGTCGCGCAGCGGCTGCGCGGTCTTGAACGTCACCACGCCGCCGATTCCCAGCAGCAGGCCGAACTCCCCTGCGAACAAGCGCGCTTCGTCCGGGGTGCCGGTGAAGCAGTGCACGATCCCGCGCTGCGCGGCG
Source organism: Vulcanimicrobiota bacterium (assembly GCA_028287545.1). The sequence continues at coordinate 2,711 of JAQBPL010000119.1, forward strand.
GGATCGAACCCTGCACGCAGCGCGGCGACGAAGTCGTCGTGCGCCTCGCGCTGGTGAAACACCAGCGGCATCTCGCGTTCGCGCGCGTAGGCGAGCTGTGCCGCGAAGACGGCACGCTGCACCTCGCGCGGGCTGTGATCGTAGTGATAGTCGAGCCCCGTCTCGCCCACCGCGACGATGCGCGAGCCGAATCGCGCGCGCAGCGCGTCGAAGACCGCAGCGAGATTCGGCGGAGCGTCTTTGGCCTCGTGGGGGTGAATTCCGATGGTCGCGGCGAACCCAAAAGCCTCAGCCGCTTCGCAGGCTCGGCGGCTATCCTCGACGTCGCAGCCGACGGTCACGATCGCTTCGACACCAGCCTGACGTGCCCGCTCGAGCATGGCGGCACGGTCCTCGTCGAACGCGCGGTCGTGCACATGGGCATGCGTGTCGATCATGGTGAATTCTTAGGCCTTTCGTGCATCTCTTCCCCGAGCCCGTGTACCGGACCGGCCGCCGCGTCCTGGTCGTTGCGGTAATTCTCTCGATTCTCTTCCATCTCGCCGGCGGCGCCATCTGGGGATTCTTCGTGCGCGAGGTCCTCGCGAAATCGGCGTCGCACGCCCGTCAGGCGCCTGAGGGGATCGCCATCGCCGACGCGATCACGATCGAGCACCGCACGGTCCCTCGTCCCTCACGGCGGGCCCAAGCGCCCCATGCAGTTCGGAACCCGCACCCGCCGACCGCCCCGCCGCCCGTTCGGCCGGTCGTGGTGAAGAAGCCGCGGGAACTCCCGACTGCGCCTCCGATTGCGTACACGAAGCCCAGAATCGCGCCCAGCCAGCGTGTGGTCGTTCACCGGCAGATCGAGCAGCGGCCGACGCCTCCTCAGCCGAACCACAACGCGTTCTCGGCAGAGCAGATGGCTTCGCTCGACGCGCAGTTCAGCCGCACGATCAATGCGGCCCAGCGCGCCGTCACCGAAGGTCCTCAGCAAAGCGGGGCAGCCTCCGACGTGCGGCAGCAGCAGGAGATCCCCGCCGCGGAGCGCCGCCGGTACGATCAGCTGCTGGCCGGCTCGCCCGAGGAAGTCAAGGCGAAAATGTACGTCGGGGGCGACGGCAGCTGCGTCCCGATCCAAGGTCCGATGAAGGTCGGACGCATGCAGGGCTATTACATCCGCTGCCTGGTGCACTACACCGACGGATTTTTCGAACAGGTGTCCTTTCCGTGGCCGTTCTACTTTGCGCCGCACAAAAATCCGTTCGACGAGCACGACAATCCCGACGGCAGAATGACCTTCCCGGGTCAGGATCCTCCCGCGGGCTTCACGCTGCCGGCGAACTTCGCGCTCACGCGGACGGTGTGCGCGTATTTCCGGCCGCAGTGCACGTCGGTCATCAACGCGGAAATCAACCGCGGCGAAGCGTCGTACGGCAAGCCGCCGTAACAGCCGGGGTCAGCCGTGGTGCGAGCGCGCCGCGATGACGAGCGAGAGGACGCCGTAGATCAGGGCGAAGACGCCGAGCGCGATTCCGGGCGCGAGCAGTCCGCCGAAGGTCACCCACAGGAGCGCGACGCCGAGCGCGATCGCGAGGATTCCGCCGAGCAGCCACAACCAGGCGTCTTTGAGGCGGCCCCACGTGACGGCGGCGAAAACGATCGTGACCGCGCCGATCGCAAACGCCCACTCTGCGACGGTCCAGGTCAGCGCGATGAGGCTGTGGGCGACGCGGAACACCGCAATGCCCAGGCCGATCCCGATCACGCCTTCGAGCGCGTGCAGCAGCCATGCTTTGTCGCCGCCGGTCGAGCGCAGCGCGACGACGATGCGCACCAATCCGTCGACGATCGCGAAGACCGCGAACGCGAAGATCAGGCCGGTCGTGATGCCGGGTTTGTACAGCGCGAAGCCGCCGAGCGCGAGCGCGGCGACGCCGCGCAGCGCGATGCCGGTCCGGTGCAGCCCGTCGTTCGCGCCGGTGCGGGCAAGGCGGGCGCTGGTACGGGTCGTCACGCTCATGTCGGTTTGTCCTCCGCGGGCGGCGCTTCGATGCGCGGGAAGAGCGGGGCGCCGGGCACGGTCTGCGTGCCGGCGGCGAGCCGTCCCCATTGGAGCTCCTCGCTCCAGCGCACTTCGGGCGTTCCGCTCAAGCCCAGCTGTTCCCACATCTCCGTCGCCTTGGAAGGCATGAACGGGAACAGCAGGACGCTCAGATACCGCAGGCCCTCGCACAGATCGTAGAGCAGCGCGTCAAGTTCGTTGCCGCGGCCCTGCTTGTAGAGTTCCCACGGCTTCTGCTCGTCGATCGCGCGGTTGAGCGCGGTCACCAAGTTCCAGATCTCATCGAGCGCTTCGCGGAAGCGCAGCGCCATCACGTGATCGCGCACCAGCGCCGGCAGATCCGCGACGCGTTCCTGGATCGCGCCCTCGCTGGGTTCCGGGACGAGCCCGTCGCGATACTTCTGCAGCATCGCGAGCGACCGGCGCAGCAAGTTGCCCAGATCGTTGCCGAGATCGCTGTTGTGGCGCTGGCGCAGCTTGTCCAACGAGATCGAGAAATCGCTTCCGAACGGCGCTTCGCGAAAGAGGAAATAGCGCACCGAATCGGCGCCGAATTCGCGGATCAGCGCGAACGGTTCGATCACGTTGCCGAGGCTCTTCGACATCTTCGCGCCCTCGACGGTGATCCAGCCGTGAGCATAGACCCGTTCGGGAGCTTCCAGCCCCGCCGACCACAGCATCGCCGGCCAGATGATCGAATGGAAGCGTGCGATCTCTTTGCCGATGATGTGCGTTCCGGGCCAGAACTCGGCGAAGAGTCCGTCGGGATCGTCGGGCCAGCCGAGCGCGCTGATGTAGTTGATGAGCGCGTCGAACCATACGTAGATCACGCCGCCGCCCGGCAGCGGAATCCCCCAGTCGAACGACGAGCGCGAGATCGAGAGATCTTCGAGCCCGTTCTCGAGCAGCACCATCATCTCGTTGTAGCGCGCCTGCGGCCGCAAGAATTCGGGATTGGCGCGGAAGTGTTCGAGCAGCCGGTCGCGATAGGCCGAGAGCCGGAAGAACCAGTTCTTCTCGGAGAGCCATTGGACCGGGCGGCGGCATTCGGGGTTCGGACAACGACCGTCGATCAGCTTCGCTTCGGGCCAGAACGTCTCGTCGTTGGTGCAGTACCAGCCTTCGTACACGCCCTCGTACACGTCGCCGTTGGCGCGCATCCGCTCGAAGAGTGCGAGGCTGGCCCGCGCGTGCCGGGGCTCCGTCGTGCGGATGAAGTCGTCGAACTTCGCGTCGAAGGCCGGCGCGAGCTCGCGCCACTTCGGAGCGAGCGAGTCGACGTACGCCTGCGGCGTCATCCCGGCCGCATCGGCGGCTTCGGCGACCTTTTGGCCGTGCTCGTCGGTCCCGGTCAGCGCGCGCGCGGGACCGTGCGCCCGCGCCGTGCGCGCGAGGATGTCCGCGGCGACCGAGGTGTAGGCGTGACCGATGTGCGGCGTCCCGCTGATGTAATAGATGGGCGTGGTGACGTAGAAGGCGCGGGAGGACACGACCCGGGCCTTTCGTCGCCGCGTCGCTTGCGGCATCCCCGCGGCAGCGTGATAGACTCGCGCCGAGGAGGTCCGATGTCCGTCACGTTCCGGCCGCTCTCCCCGCCGACCGACGAGGAGATGCTGATCCTGCATGAGCGCAACCCCGGATACCGCGTCGAGCGCCTCGCCGACGGGGCGCTCTTCGTGAGCCCGAACGGCGCGCAAGGGAGCGCGCGAAACATCGAGCTTTCCGGCCAGCTCCGCGACTGGCGGCGTTCCCTGCGGCTCGGCAAGGTGTTCGACTCCTCCGCGGGTTTCGTGCTGCCGGATACGTCGCTGTTCAGTCCCGACGGTTCGTACGTGAGCGCCGAACGCTGGGACGCCCTCACGCCGGCCGAGAGCGAGAAGTATTTCCGGGGCGCGCCGGACGCCGCGTTCGAGATCGTCTCCAAGACAGACTCGCGCGAGCAGCAGCTCGCCAAGGCCGCGGCGTTCGCCCGGCAGGGAAGCCGCTTGGTAGTCGTGATCGATCCCTATCGGCGGGCCGTCGACGTCTGGCGCGACGACGTCCATGCGGCCCTCGGAGACGTACCACAGGTCGATTGCGACCCGGTCATGCCGGGTTTCGTCCTCGACGTCGCGGCTATTCTAGAGGCCTGACCGCCCGGCGCTCGGAGACCCGCGCGTAGAGGTGACGGCGCTCGCCGTGGCCGGCTTCGGTCATCTGCTTCGCGATCGCCGACGTGCTCAAGCCCTCGGCGAGCAGGGCGTCGATCGCGGCGTCGATCTCCTCCGCGGGGGCAGCTTCGCGCTCGCGCGGTTCCGGCTCGGCACCCTCGACGACGAACGCGAACTCGCCGCGGACCGGCTCGGCGATCGCCGCCTCGACCTCGGCCGCCGTGCCGAGGATCTGCTGTTCGTGCAGCTTGGTCAGCTCGCGCACCAGGAAGATGCGCCGTTCCGGCGCCACCGCGGCCAGGTCGCCCAGCGACGCGCGGATCCGATGCGGCGCTTCGTACCAGACGGTCGTCTCGCCGAGCGAGGCGCGAAAGGCCGCCCGGCGCGACGACCCGCTGCGCGGCGGAAAGCCGGCGAAGGCGAACCGCCGCAAGTCGAACCCCGAGAGGACCGCGGCGCACACGAACGCCGCCGGCCCCGGCAGCACCTCGATCGCGACCCGCGCCTCCCGCGCGGCGGCGATCAGCTCGGAGCCGGGATCGCTGATCCCAGGCGTGCCGGCGTCGGTCACCACCGCGACGACTTCGGCCGCCGCGCGTTCGAGGATCGCGCCGGTCGTCGCGCGGGCGTTGTGCTCGTGATAGGTCCAGATCTCTTTCGAGCCGATTTCGAGCGCGTTCAGCAGGCGGCGCGCGACCCGCGAGTCCTCGGCGACGATGAGCGACGCTTCGCGCAGGGTGTCGATCGACCGCAGCGTGATGTCGCGAAGGTTGCCCAGCGGCGTCGGTACGAACACGAGACCCATGACATCCGCTTCGTCGTCCGCGACGGTCGTCCGCCGGATCGAGCTGCGCGGCCACATCCTCGACTCCGGGATCTTCAACCGCGTCCTTGGCGTCCTGACCGACCACGAGCGCGCGGCCTACGTGATCGAAGAGTTCGACTCGGGCCGCACCAAGGTCGATCCGTCGTACGCGCGGCTCGCGATCGAGGCCGCCGACGCCGACTACCTCGACGAGCTGATCGACAAGCTGCGCGAGCAAGGCGCCGAGGTCATGGAGGAAGGCGACGCCGAGACGCAGCCCGCACCGGCCGACGGCGTGCTGCCCGACCAGTTCTACGCGACGACGAATTACGCGACCGACGTGCGCGTCAACGGCTCGTGGCTAGCGGTCGCCAACCCGGAGATGGATTGCGCGATCGTGCTCGACGAGGGCGGTCCGCTCACCGTGCCGCCCTCCGACGTCAAGGCCGGCGATGCGGTCGTCGTCGGGCACCGCGGCGTCAAGCTCACGATCCCGCAGCGGGCGCGTCGCAAGGCCGTCTTCGAGTTCATGGCAAGCGCCGTGTCGAGCGAGAAGCCGCGCCACGCGCTGCTCGGCGAGATCGCGCGCGAACTGCTGGCCGTGCTGCGGTCGGGCAAGCGCGTGCTGCTCGTCGGCGGTCCCGCGATCATCCACACTGGTGCCGGCCCGTATCTTGCCGACCTGATCCGCGGCGGCTACGTCAACGCGCTCTACGCCGGCAACGCGCTCGCCGTGCACGACATGGAGTCGCAGTTTTTCGGGACGTCGCTCGGCGTCAACCTCGAAGACGCCTTTCCCGCCGAGGAAGGCCACGTCCACCACTTGCGCACGGTCAACCGCCTGCGCGCCGCCGGCGGCATCCGCCCGGCGATCGAGAGCGGGATGCTGCGCGCGGGCGTGATGTACGAAGCGTACCGGAAGAACATCCCGGTCGTGCTGTGCGGTTCGATCCGCGACGACGGTCCGATCCCCGACGTGATCACCGACGTCGTCGAAGCGCAGCGCGCGATGCGCAAACACGTCCCCGAAATCGGGATGGCGCTGATGGTCTGCACGCTGCTGCACTCGGTCGCCGTCGGCAACCTGCTGCCGGCGTCGTGCAAGACCGTCTCGGTCGACATCAACCCCTCCTCGGTCACCAAACTCACCGACCGCGGATCGCATCAAACGCTCGGCATCGTGATGGACGCCTCGTCCTTCCTGCGCGAGCTCACGCTCGCGATCGGCGCCGCCGAAGCGGAACTCGCCGGCGCCGCGCCCGGTTAGCGGCGATATGGACCTCGAGCGGCTCGAACCCGGACGGCGGGTCGAGATGTACGTGTCGCCGACGTGCCCGTACTGCGAGCAAGCGCGCGCGCACTTCGACGCGCTGCACTATCCGTACACCGTCTACGACGCGCAGAACGACGCTGCGCGCCGAGCCGAGATGTTCGCCTTCACCGGCGGCGACCCGACCGTGCCGGCGATCGTCGTCGACGGCGCATACGTGCAGTCGGGTTGGGGATCTCCGCCGCGCGGTTGAACGGTCCACTAACGCGTGCCGGTCGGCACGCTTCGCGCGAGCGCCGCTAAGCCGCTTCGATGACCGCTTCTTGCGGCGGGGGCGGCCCGATCATCAGACGATAGCCGATCCCGAGCGCCACGCACGTGAATGCGGCCGGCACGATCCCGCTCAGGTGCGGGTTGAAGCGCAGCACCGTGGTCGAGACGAACGGCGCGATGAAGAAGGCGAGGTTGTTGAGGCTGTCGTTGACGCTGAGGATCGTGCCGCGCTGATCGGCCGGAGCGGCGCCCGAGATCAGCGCTCCGAGCGACGGGCGGATCAGCGAGCCGGCCGCCGACCACAGCACGATGAACGCGTAGACCGCGAGCGGCGCGGTGACGAAGCCGACGCCGGCGTACGCGACGAGCGCGCAGAGCAGCCCGGCCAGCGCGATGCGGCCCTCGCCGAACCGGTCGACCAGTGGTCCGATGAACCCCACCTGCATGACGATGCCGACGATGCTCGACGCGATGAACACGAACGCCGTCTGCTGCGGGCCGAAGCCGAGCACGCGCTCCGCCCACAGCGCGAAGACCGTCACCCACGACGTGAAGGCGATCGCGAACGCGAACTGGGTGAGGATCAAGCGTCCGAGCAGCGGCGAGCGCAGCGACGCGCGGATCTCGGCGAACGTCGGGGCCGTCTTGACCGCGCCTTTGGATTCGGGCAGGAGCGTCAGCGTCATCACGACCGTCAGCAGCGCGAGCCCCGCCGCGACCGCGAACGGGACGTGGTAGCCGAACCGCACCAGCACGCCGGCGAGCGCGGGACCGATGAGAAAGCCGAGGCCGAACGTCGCGCCGATCCAGCCGAACGCCCGTGCACGCTGCTGCGGCGTCGTCACGTCGGTGACGTAGGCTTGCGTGATGCCGAGCCCGCCGCCGCCCAGACCTTCGATACCGCGCGCGACGAATACCGTCCACAGGGCCGTCCCCGAAGCGAGCAGCGTGAAGCCGAGGAACGCGAAGACTTGCGCCGCGATCAGCACGCCCTTGCGTCCTATCCGATCGCTCAAATTGCCCCAGAACGGCGAAGAAATGAGCGAGCACAGCGCGACCGTCGAGTAGATCGCACCGACGGTCGTCGGATTCGCGCCGAACTGCTCGGCGTAGTACGGCAGGATCGGGATCAGCATCGTGAAGCCGAGCACGTCGACGAACGTGATGGCGAGAAGCGGAAGCAGCGCTCTGGGCATGCTCGTGATTCGGGGGCGGGCCTAGCGCTGGCGCATTGCCGCGACGATCTGCCGCGGTGAGGGGGGCCGTCCGTACATGAGCATCCCGACGCGATAGATGCGGCCGCCGAACCGCGCCAGCGCGAAGGCGGCGAGCACGTTGAGCGAGATCGAGACGACGAGCTGCCAGGCCGGGACGCTGCCGACGACGACGCGGGTGAACATCACGAACGGCGCGACCAGCGGGACGAAGCTGAAGGCCACGACGTTCGGGGCGTTGGGGTACTGCAGCGCGAACTGCGCGATGATGTACGCGCCGATGATCGGGATGTACAGCGGCCCGGAAACGCTGCCGACGTCCTCGCTGCGGTTGACGAGCGAACCTGCGGCGGCGAAGAGCACCGCACATTGGACGAACCCGATGACGAAGAAGACGATGAACCACAAGATCTCGGGCGCCGTGACCCCGAGCTCCGGCCCATTGCCGACGGCGGCCGACCCCTCGGCGAAGAATCCCGCCACGGTCTTGCCGACGACGAGCGACGTCCCGATCCACACCGCGAGCTGGACGAAGCTGGTCGCCGTCGCGGCGAGGATCTTCGCGAAGAGCAGCTGGGCGGGATCGAGCGTCGCGACCA
>JAQBPL010000125.1 GCA_028287545.1 Vulcanimicrobiota bacterium
CCGCCGCCGCCTTGCGGCCCGCCGCCGCCGAAGTGGGCGCCGCCTTGCGGACTGCCGCCGCCGAAGTGGGCGCCGCCTTGCGGACCGCGCCCGCCGAAGGCGTTACCGGCGCCGGGGTACCCGTGCGGCGCGCCCCCGGTGGGATGATAGCCGCCGCGGTTGGGCGGCGCGACGAAGGCATGGCCTTGGTACGAACCGCCGTGGTTCATGAAGATGTGCGGCGAGTTCGAATAGACGCGCACGCCGCCGCGGTAGGTAAACCCCGTGCGCAGCTCACTTCCGTGCCACCAGCCGACGTTGCCGAAGTACAGGTTCAGGCCGTAACTCGGACCATAGTAGTTCCACGGGTGGCCTTGCCAATATGGAACGCCGGAGTAGAACGTGTACGGCGTGTCGATTTCGTTCGCGGCAAGATACGAGCCGGAGTTGTATCCCAGAATGCTCACGACCATCCCGGGCTGGAGCGTGATTCCCGTCGGGTTGATGATCGTTCCCTGATGCAGTTCGACGTTGTCGGTGTAGCCGCGGTTGTCTTGCACCTGCAGGTTGTAGGCGCCGTCAAAGTTGACGATGCGCCCGTGAATGTTTTCGTCTCCGCCCGAGTCCGACGCTCCACTGGCGTACGACGGGACGGATTGCGCGAGAGCGCTGGCTGGAATTAACGCCGCGAGCACGACAAGCGCCGCTGCAGCGAACAAGTTGTTCTTCATAACCTCACCTTTGGAATTGTCGGCGCTCATTCTAGGCCAATGCTTCCCATCGTCCCTGCGACGAAAAGCGGGAATCGAAAATGCGGACCCAACCCTCGAAATAACGGTCCAATTGTCGTGCATCGATCGGGTCCGGTCCCTCCCAAGGGTGGATCGAACGATAAATCGGCAATCCCCAAAGCCGCCCGAGAGCGGCACTATGAGACAATGGTGACGAACTCTTGGATCGAGTCCAGCCCGGTCAACGGGTTGGAATGCTGCGGTGATTTTGCGACGTGCGTCGACCTCGCGCCCGATCGCCGCGCGATCATCGTCGGCGACATCGCGGGCCGCGGCACCGCAGCAGGCGACGGCGCGGCGGCTCTCTGTGCGTACGTGCACCGACTAGTCGCGCGGCGCGTCGAACCCTCGGAGACCGTGCGAGCGGCTTCCGACTTTTTCGGTCGGACCGTCATGGACGACGCGACGCCCTTCGCGAGCCTCTTCGTCGCCGTCGCCGATATGCAACGCGGGCTGATCCAGTATGCCTCGGCGGGCCACGAGCCGGCGTTGCTCTTCAACGACGGCGAGGCAAGTTCGCACGAACACTTCGAGCCCACCGGCCCGGTGCTGGGACTCGGGACGGCTTCCGCATTCGACCAGCACACGTTCCCGTTGTTTCGGGACAGCTTGCTGGTGGTCGTAACGGACGGCATCACGGAAGCACGCCGCAGCCTCAGCGATCGGCTCGCGTTTTTCGGAACCGGGGGCGTCGCCCGCGCGGTTCGCGATGCCGTACTGCAGCGGCGAGATCCCGCGCGGGAGGTCCACCGCGCCGCCATCCACCACGCGGGAGCGGAACTCACCGACGACGCGTGCGTCGTCGTTGCGTCGCTGTCGTTCCCGAACCGGATCCGCCTGCGACCGGGCGCGCGGCCCAAGCACCGCGGGCGGCAAACGATCGGCGATCGCGAGCAGATGCGCGAACTGCTCGTGGCGCAAGCGGATCGCCCCTCTCTGAACTCCTAAGGGCCCTGCGCCGGCGCGCTCTCGAGCCCTAAGCGCGGTACTCTGACGGCAGCGAGCCGGTGAGCCTCGCGAAGGCCCGGCGGAACCGGCGGACGTCCGAGAAGCCCACGCGCGCGGCGATGGCCGGGATCGTCTCGCCGGTCGTGCGCAACAGGCTCTTCGCGCGTTCCATGCGGCGCTGCAGGACATATCCGTGCGGAGTCATCCCGGATGCGGCCTTGAACGCATGGGAGAAATGCGCGACGCTAAGACCGGCAAGAGAGGCCATCTCGAAGAGTCCGAGGTCGCTCGTCAAATGCTCTTCGATGAAGTCGATCACGAGCTTGAAACTCGTGCCGCCGACGGCAGCCGTGAAGTCCGGCAGGCACGGCACCGCACCGTACGCTCGAACGATCTCGACGGCGAGAACGGCCGCGGCCGATTCGGAGTACACGAGCGGAGCGACGTTCGGGGCAAGGCAGAGCGCTTCGATTCGCGCGATTATCCCGGGCTCGATGAGGCTTGCGCCGCAGTACGGCTGCAGTTCGACGCCGGCAAACCGGCTGCCGAGGATTCGGGCGAGCGCCGAGTCGTCGAGCTCACAAGCGACGTACGCACACGAAGCGCTGCCCCTGCTCTTTCCGACAAACCGTGCCCCTCGCGGCACGAACAGCGAGAGATCGGTTGCGGAGAGCCGGTGCCGGCCGGAGCGCGCGCCGTCCCAGGACTCCTCCGAAATCTCATCGCGCGCACCCCGCAGCGCGCTCATGAAGAAGTGGCGCGGCAGTTCGATCGCCACTTCGCTCGTGTCGGAGTGGGAGGCCGACTCCACGAAGCAGGCCAGGCCGTCGACTGAAAACATGCCTGCGGTCCGGTCGAACGCGGTATAACGATACGTTGCCACTCCTCGAAACGTAGCAATTCGCAGGAGCGGCGGCTAGTGCGAAAGGCGCTGACCGTTTTATCGATTCTGCTATCGCAGTTTCGCTCCGCCGCGCGTCTGCTTGCTCGGGATGAGGGCGGGCGTTCTTACGCTCGCTCCTTCTCTGGAGGCGATCCAGCGATCATTGCGGCAGCGGCACGGCGCGCCAAGCGCTGCCGTTCGTGTAGCGTACGGCGGCGACGCTGCACGAATTCGGACGCGTGCCGAGGAACGCGTCCCCGGTGAATTGGCCGAACGTATGGTTGATCGTCACGCCCGGCGAGAACGTCCCGCTATCGACGATGTGTTCGATGTCGCCGCGGTAGTTTACGGAGAACACGACGCGGCTCGCCGTGAGCGGACTCTTGTTCACGTATGAGATCTCCACGCCGTCGGTATAGATGCTGCCGAACGGGCGGGACGACCAAGGATACCAGAACCGGCGGCCTTCGACGCCTTGGTACTGCTGGATTCGGCACGAAGCGATCGCGATCGGCGCCGGCGACGTCTGCGCGCTCGCAGCGATCGGGGCAGCGGCGAGCGTGAGGCTTAGCGCGGCGGCGATGTTGATGATGTTCATTCTGCGCTTTCTTCTATGAGGTTGACGTGGTGATGCTGCTGGGCATTACGAGGGGCTCTTATACCGCTAGTTCCAGAGAAAATCTAGAGATTTAGAACGCCCGATTCTCAAGAACGTCTCTGGATGGCTCGGTATATTGGCGACATGCAGTCGAGTTGACGTCAGCCGGAAAGCGGCGGCGGCGACGGGCCACACCGAGCTCTCCGTCTTGTCGTCGCTCCATCGGGTGCTGACGCTACCAAGTGGAAACGGCTGCGTCTAGACCCAAAACTGCTGACCATCGTAGCGATAATGCGATGTGCGCCGGCGCCAGCAGATTCGGGCATCTTCACAACAGGATCGGTGTAGCGGCCTAATCATTTACCGGAGTACCGTGGAGTCACGAAGCGGCCGACGCTCGTCGAGTTACGGTAACGGACAGAGGCATGAACTGATATGAACGGTCTCCAATTCCTGCTCATCGACCGCGTGCGAGAGTACATTGAGCAACACTATCGGGAGCACATCTCGCTGCGAGATGTCGCGGCCGCGTTGGGTTACTCCCGATCGCATCTCACCAACTTGGTGAGCACCGCGACCGGTAAGCCGTTGAACGCGTGGATCATTGAGCGACGCATCGTCGCCGCGCAGGAGCAGCTGACCGATCCCTACGCGACCGTCGCCGAGGTAGCCGCATCCGTCGGCTTCGGCGATACGGCCCATTTCAGCCGGAAATTCAAGCGCATCGTCGGCATGACGGCGAGTGAGTGGCGGCGCAAACACACCGACGTTCCGCGCCCGGAACCGGCTTGTCCCAAGTGCGGTCACGCGCCGCTCTTCCCCGTAAGCTCATCGTGGGCGGTCGCAGCGGCGGCTAGCTAAACGTGGGCACCCGCCCGGCGGCGTTCGCCGCCGAGCGCCGGGCCGTCAACGTCTCGCTCACCAACATCGCGGAGAACCTCGCCACCGTCATCGTCATGCCGCTCAACGGATGGCTGACCGCACGGTTCGGACGACGCGAGCTCTACGTTGCGCGCATCAATGCGACCGCGACGCCGGCCTCGTCCTCTCGAAACGGAGTCGCAGCATAATGGAAGCGCGCATCGAAGCACCCTCGCTGGAGCGTCCCGCGGCGCCCGCCGCGGCCGAGACGGGCGGCCCGCCGCCGTCCAGCGCAACCGCAGCCGATCCGCCGGCGAAGCACCCGCGCCGCCGGCTTGCGATCGTCATCGGCGCGATTGTCGTCGTCGCTGCCTTGATCGTGGGAATCCGGTACCTCTCTTTCGCGATGGCACACCAAACGACCGACGACGCGCAGGTCGCCGCCGACGACGTTACGGTGGGGAGTAAAATCAGCGAACGCGTTGGGCGCATCTTGGTCGACACCGATCAGCACGTGAGGAGAGGCCAGGTCATCATGCTGCTCGACAGCAAGGACGAGCAGAATGCGGTCGCGCAAGCGCAGGCGTCGTTCGTCGCGCAGCGCGAGCAGGCACGTGCCGCGCGTCAGACCGTCCTGCTGACTCGGACGCAGGTTACGGCGCAGACCAGGCAAGGCGGCGGGGGAATCGTTACGGCGCAGAGCCAAATCGCGAGCGCGCGGGCGCAGACGCAATCCGCGCAGCAGCAGGCCGCGGCGGCAGGTTCCGCCGTCGTACAGGCGCAGGCGCAGTTCCGCGCGGCGCAGTCGCAAGTTCCCGCCGCGCGTGCAGCGCTGACGCGAGCGAACGCGGATCTGGGTCGCTACGCGTCATTGGCCCAGACGGGCGATGTCGCGCGGCAGCAGCTCGGTGCGCAGCGTGCCGCGCAGGCGCAGGCGCAGGCGCAATATCGATCGGCGATGGAAAACGCTGCGGCGGCCCAGACCAGCGTCGCGCAGGCGCAAGCACGCTATACCGCCGCCCTCGCGACCGAGAATGCGGCCGCAGCGGGGATTGGCGCACAGCAAGGTCAACTCCAGACCGCGCAGGGCCTGCTGGAGCAGAACAACACCCCGTATCGCGTCTCGACCTTCCGGGCGCAAGCCGACGCGGCATTCGCGCAGGCGAACTCGCTCCGGGCACAGCTCAAGACGGCGCAGGACCGGCTCAACTACACCGTGATTCGCTCGCCGATCGACGGCATCGTCGGCGAAAAGTACGTCGAGATCGGCGCCACCGTCCAGCCCAGTCAGGCGCTGATCCTGCTCGTCCCCGAGCACGGTACGTACATCACCGCCAACTACAAGGAAACGCAGCTCGGTAACGTGCACCCCGGTCAGCACGTCGAGATCAACGTCGACGCCTACAAGGGCGTGAAGTTCACCGGTCATGTTGCCCACATCGCGCCGGCCTCGCAGAGCTCGTTCAGTCTCATCCCGGCCCAAAACGCCACCGGGAACTTCGTCAAGATTACCCAGCGCATCCCCGTACGCATCCTCGTCGACAACCCGCCCGCGGACAAGCCGCTGCGCGTCGGAATGTCCGTCGAGACGTCGATCTTGGTCAAGTAGCTGCGATGCACTCTGCAGTACGGACCGCGTCGATCGTCGTGAGCGCGGCGGCCTTCGCCCTGGCATCGATCGCGGCGGTCGCGACACCGGCCTATCCGCAGGCAGCCCGGTACGCAACAGCAGCCGTTCCTCGGGTTGAACTTGCAGGGACGCAATCGCGATGGCGCTCCGACGGGATCGACATGCAGAGCTTCGGCGGGTTTACGACCCCTGGGCCGAAGGCGCCGCGATCACTGGGCCTGCCAGGTCGAACCGTCGCTGAACGTCACCGATTGCACGGTGCAGTAGGCCGGACCGTGGTATCCGAGGGAAACGTCAGGTTCGAAGTCTTGCGTGATCGGGGTACCGCTAGAGAACTTCCCGGTGTCTTGGACGACCTGCGTGCCGGAGCGGTAGCGAATCGCGAAACGCACGTCCGTGGCCGTAAGCGGCGTCTGGTTCGTGAACGTGATGCGCAGGTTTCCGTGTTGGATCAGCGGTGTCGCCGGGATGGGCGGGACGTCGTAGGTGGTGTAGTCGCACGAAGCGACGCTGACCGGCGGGGCGGCGGCGGCGACCGGTGTATCGGCGGCGACGACGAGGGCGGCGGTAAGCCCGATGGGGGCGAGGAGCATGGCGGTTCGAATTTCTACTTTCTTCTGGTACTGCAGCGATGACTCAGTCTCTCAATACGTCATCTTCCAGAAGCAAGCTGGAGAATCTCGATTCACCACGTCGCTCTGACGCTAGTGCGGCATCATGCCTGAAAAAGAGGCGGGGAACGACGTCAGGGAGGCCGGTATAGGACGAACGGACGGGGGCGCTCCTTGGGCCCGCGGTACGACGAAGACGAACCAGATCGTCGCCGCAGCTGCCGCACCGCAGAGCGCGTACAACGCCCACTCGGCAAAGCGGCGCGCCGGCCGCGGAACTTCCTCGTCGAAGACCGGCGCGGGCGGGCTCGGTGCGGGCAGTGCCGGCACGGGCCGTGCCGCTACGGGCCGTGCCGGAGCGTAGACGAGATAGCTGCGGCCGCTCCGGTCGGTCAGCACGCCGTCGGCGCTCGTAGCGAAGCAGAAGTCGGTGATTGAGAGTTCGCGGGCGTTGCCCCAAATAGGGTATCTCATCGGTACGCCGAGTATGGCGCTCAACCCGGAGTCGGATCGGAGAAACGCGTCGAACTCGGAGGGCCACGCCGGAATCGTCCCTAACGCTCGTCTTGCCGGACAGGCATGCGCGACGCCTGGGAGCCATGGCTCTCTAGCGTCTCTCCGCCACTCCCCGTACACTAGAGATATGGTAAGTCAGCGAGATGAAGTAGGGCCGCCCCCGCGGCTTCTCGTCGTCGACGACGAACGCCCGATCCGCGAGATGCTCGAGCTCGGGCTGAATAGTCGCGGCTTCAACGTACGTTGCGTCCCGGACGGCCCGGCGGCGATCCCGCTGATCCAAGACTGGAAGCCGGAGCTCATCCTGCTCGACGTGATGCTCCCGAAGGTCGACGGCATTGCGATGCTGCCGCTGCTGCGCCGCCTGACGGAAGCACCGATCGTGATGCTCAGCGCCAAAGGCGAGGTCGAGGATCGCGTGCGAGGGCTCGACCGCGGCGCGGACGACTACCTCGCCAAACCGTTCGAAATGTCCGAACTCGTGTCGCGGCTGCGTTCCGCGCTGCGCCGGCCGCGTTTGGAGCACGTCGAAGTCATCTCCTACGCCGACGTCGAGGTCGAGCTGCAGACGCGCACGGTCCGCCGCGGCGGACGAACCCTGGATCTTTCGCCGCTCGAGTACGACCTGCTGGTCACGCTCTTGCGGCATCCGCGCCGCGTCTTCACGCGCGAGCAGCTGCTCGATCTCGTGTGGGGAATGGACGCCGACGTCGGTCCGGGCAGCGTCGAGCGCTACATCTCCTACGTGCGGGCGAAGGTCGACGAAGGCTCGACGGCTCGGCTGATCCATACGATTCGCGGCGTGGGGTACTCGCTGCACGATGGATAGACGGCCGTCGCGCTCGTTCGCGGCGCGGTTGGTCTTCACATATGTCGGGGCGGTGTTCGGCCTGCTGTTCCTTATCGGGTCGGCATCGACGCTTTTCACCTTCGCACTGTACGCGCGCACCACGAACGAAGTCATCACGGCGGCAGTGCGGACGATAGAACTGCGCATCGCGAGTCACGGGGATCAGCGCGTCCCCTTAGCGCGTTTGGCGCCGAGTCTCACCGCGGAACTGTTCCGGCCGCGAATTCGCGTCGCGGTGTACGACGAACGGCACCGGCTGCTCAGTGAGAGCGCACCGCTGCGCGCGACGACGGGCGTAGTCGGCGCCGTCGCCTCGCTCATGGATCTGCACGAGGCGCAGATCCCGGTCTCGACCGGCTTCGTGCTCGTGACCGCCGACATGGGACAGCTGCAGAACACGCTGCAAGAATACTGGACGTTGATGCTGCCCTTGGGCGTGCTCGGAATCGCGCTCGCGTGGGGAGCGGGTTGGCTGATCACGCGGCAAGCGATGCTGCCCCTCACGCAGATCTCCGCGGCGATGCGCCGCTTCGCGCGGGGCGACTTCCGCCCCGAACCGATCCGCTCCACGAGCGACGACGAGATCGGAGAGCTCGCGCACTCCTACAACGGCGCGCTCCACCAGGTCCGCATCGCGATCGCGGAACGCGATCGCAGCGAGGCCGAGATCCGGCAATTCATCGCGGACGCCGGCCACGAGCTGCGCACACCCCTCACCGTCATCATGGGCTATCTCGACGTGCTCGAGGACGGCGCCTTCGATGCGCCGGGGATCCGCGAACGCGTCTTCACGACCCTGCGCCAAGAGAGCCGGCGGATGCGCTTGCTCATCGAGCGGCTGATCTATCTCGCGCGGCTGGAACGGGGCGAGGCCAACGTGCGCGAGATCGTCGACATTTCCGTCGTCGTCTCCCGCATCGCGACGTCGCTCGCGCCGGCGGAGGAGGCGGAAAGGGTCGAGATATCGACGGTCCCCGATGCGCGCGTCGTCGCCGACGAAGGCGAGATCGTCGAGGCGGTGCGGAACCTCGTCGACAACGCGCTCAAGTATGCGCCCGGATCGAAAGTCACCGTCAGCACGGCCGTTCAGGGGGACGAGGTGCTGCTGGTCGTCGGCGATCACGGGCCCGGGATGTCGGAGCAGGACCAGGCGCACGCGTTCGACCGTTTTTACCGCGGCCACGGGAACGGCGACGTGGAAGGAACGGGGCTGGGCCTCGCGATCGTGAAGCGCGCGGTGCACCGCGCCGAGGGAACGATCGCGGTCGAGAGCCGGCCGGGAGAAGGGACGCAGTTCACGATCCACCTCCCGCACGCGACCGGGAACCGCAGACCGATGCTGCGCCGGGCCGGCGACTCGTGACCGTCCGTCACGGGTGAAGATCGACGTAACGCAGCGCCCGGGCTACTCCGGCGAGGGCCGCGGGGAGCAGGTAGCCGCTGGCCACGAAATCCCCGACGAAAACAAGGGCCCCCAGTCGAACGAGCGCTAGCACCGGCGCTGTGCGCTACGCATGGGCCGGAAGCGGCGCATCCGGAGCACCGACGCGCCCGTCGCTCGGGGCCGGCTCCGTGACCGGGAAGTGTTTCGGCGCCAGCCACATGTACATGATCGGAACCAGGATGAGCGTGAGGAACAACGAGCTCAGGATGCCGCCGATCACGACGATGCCGAGGCTGGAGCGCGTGCCTGAGCCCGGCTCGAGCGCCAGCGCCAGCGGAACGTTTCCCGCGACGACGGAGATGCTCGTCATCATGATCGGCCGGAAACGCGTGAACGCGCTTTCCTGAATCGCCTTGAGCTTCTCCTCGCCGCGCCTGCGCAGCGTGTTCGCGTAGTCGACGAGCAGGACGCCGTTCTTCGTCACGATACCGACCAGCATGATCGTCCCGATCAGCGAGAACAGGTTGAGCGTTTGGTGCGTGAGCGCCAGGGCGCCGACCGCGCCGACCGCCGCCACCGGGACCGCGAACATGATGATGAGCGGGGAGATGTAGCTGTTGTAGAGCGCGACCATCAGCAAGAAGACCAGCACGACCGAGAGGATCAGCGAGGTCCCCAGACCGATGAGCGTCTGGTTCATCAGGTCCTGCTGTCCGAGCGGGCGCGGGCGGACGACGATGTTCTTCGGGAGATGCATCGCGGCGACGCGCTGCATGAACGCGTTCTGCACGTTTGAGAGCGACGAGCTCGCCGCGAAGTTCGCGCTGACGTCGACGACCGTCTGGCGGTTGACCCGCGTGATGAGCGGCGGCGTCGGCGACCATTTGAACGTGCTGAAGTCGCCGAGGTGAACGATCTGCCCGGTGGCGGAGCGGACCGGGATCTGCGCGATGGTGGCGAGGAAGTTGCGCTGATCGCGCGGATAGATCACCTGGACTTGGATCAGGCCCATGGGGCTCTCGAACTGCGTCGCGATCGCGCCGCCGAACGCCGCCGCCGCGGCCGTGGTGGCCGTGCCGAGGCTGACGTTCAACGAACGCATCTTGGCGCGCTGGAACAAGAGCTCGACCTGCGGCGAAAGTCCCGAGACGCTGCTATTGACGTTCGTCGCACCGGGCGTATTGAGCAGCGTGGCGTACACCTTCTGCGCGTACGGGGTCGGATCGCCGCCGCTGGAGTCGCTCACCAGCTCGTCGAGAGGCTGAGCATTGCCGCCGGTCTGCCCGGTCGACGGGATGACGAGGACTTGCGTATGGGGCAGCGTCTGCGCGGCAATTTGGCGGTATTGGTTCACCCAGTACGCGGTTTGCGCCGTACCTTTGGCGGTCAGGAAGATCTGGACCTGACCGACGTTGCTCTGGACCACCAGGCCGCCGTAGGGCGACGAGTATCCGCCGGCAAGCGCGGTGTCGGAGGCAATCTCCGGGAGCGAACGGAGCTTTTGCTCGAGTTTGATGACCGCCGAGTTCGTCGTCGTGAGCTCGGTTCCGACCGGATAGGTGACCTGCACGAAGACCTGGCCGTTATAGATCGGCGGGATGAACGTCTCCCCGACGACTCCGAGCGGAATCAGCGAGATTGCGAACACCAGCGAGGCGAAGCAGAACGCGACGAACGGGACACGATGGTGCAAGCCCCACGGCAGGATGCGGTGGGCGTAGAAGTCGCGCCCGCGGTTGAACTGCGCCTCGAAGGCACGGATGATCCAGAACGGCTTCCAGTGTCCGCGGAGTGCCCAGTTCGCGGCGAGCGACGGCGTAATCGTGAAGGAAACGAAGAGTGAGGTCAGCGTCGAGATCACGACGACGATCGCGAACTCGGCGAGATTCCGCCCGACCTGCGTCTGCAGGAAGGCGATCGGCAGGAAGACGACGACGTCGACCATGGTGATGACGAGCGCGGCCGTCCCGATCTCGTTTCGGCCCTTGATCGCCGCCTGATCCGGCGGCTCGCCGAGGTCGCTGTGGCGTTCGATGTTTTCGAGGACCACGGTCGAGTCGTCGACCAGGATTCCGATGACGAGCGTCATCCCTAGGAGCGAGATCGTGTCGAGCGTCAGGCCCATCATCTTCATGACGAACAGCGCGACGCAGAGCGAGGCCGGGATCGCGATCAGCACGACGATCGCGTTGCGCCACGACCCGAGGAAGAAGAGCATCACGATGCCCGTCAGCGCGATCCCCTCCACCAGGGTGTTGATGGTGCCCTGGATTTGCTGCTCGGTGAACTTCGACTGAACGTTCACGATGCCGAAGGTAACGTCGGGATACTGTGCCCGCAGCCGCGGCAGCGCCGCGACTACGTTGTTCGACGCCGTGACCTCGGAGGAGGTCGAGCTCTTTTGCACCGACAGGAACACGCCGTTGATCCCGTTGACGGTGGCACTTTGGGTACGCGGCTCGTATCCGTTGACGACCGTCGCGATGTCGCTGATCCGCAGCACCGAATTTCCCGCCGTCCAAGGATTGACCGTACCGGTCCCGGCACTGAGACTTCCCGACGTAACGCTCGTCGTGGTACTCCCCGGCGTAATGGTGGGACCCGCAGCGGTGCCGCCGGTCGACGGCGGGGCGATCGGCAGGTAGGCGATCGACGACGGCTGGTAGATGTCTCCGCGGACGACGATCTGCGTCTCGCGGTTGTGACCGTAGGCGGTGCCGCCGGCAGCCAGGGTGTTGCTCGCACCGACCGTGGTGACGACGTCGTTGAGCGTCAAGTTGGCCGCCGCGAGTTTCTGCGGATCGACCACCACTTCGTAGGCCGGATTGGCGACGCCGCCGACCGTGACGAACGAGATGTCCGGAATCTGGGTGATCGCGGGGGCGACTTCGTTGTTTGCGACCAGCGCGAGCTGGCCCTCGGTCAGCTTCGACGAGGTCATCGAGAGCGTGACCACCGTCGCCTCGCTGGGATCGCGCACGGAGACGGTGGGCGGCTGGATGGCGAGCGGGAGCTGGTGTTGTGCTACCTGCAGCGCCGAAAGCGTGTTGACCAGGTCGGTGTTCACGTCCGACGTGATATAGAACGCTGCCGAGATCGTCGCGCGCCCCGCTTGGATGTTGGAGCTGATCGTCTGCAGCTCCTGAGTACCGGCGAGCGCGTTTTCGATCGGCGCGACGACCGTGTCGCGCATGATGGTCGGCGATGCTCCGTTGTACGTCACGCTGACGGAGACCGTCGGAACCGAGACGTTTGGGAAGAGCTGTTGGACGAGCGTACGATACGCCATCGTCCCGGCCAGCCCCATGAGGGCCAGCAGAACGAAGACGAGCGGCGGACGATGGACGAAAAGGGACGTCAATGACATCGCAGGGCTACTTCTCCGCGACTTGCTGAGGCGCGACGGTTTGACCGTCGCTGAGCCCGGCTTGTCCGTTGATCACGATAGGGACGCCCGTTGAGATGCCGGCGACGATCGCGTTCTTGCCGTCCTCGGCGATCTCCGTAACCTTGAGCGTCTGCACGACGCCCCCTTTGACGGTCTGGACCGTCGAATTCGTCGTGTCGAGGAACGCAGTCTCCGGAATCATCACGCCGCTCGCGCTGGGAAGGTGAGCCGCGCCCGAAACCGGGGTCCCTGGGCGCAGACGGCCGTCGCTGTTCGCGAGCAGCACCTTGACGATGAAATTGCTCGACCCCGGGTTGATGGCGTTGAGCACGCCCTCGACGCGCCCGGTATACTGCTTGCCCGGAAGGCTCGAGGACGTGATGGTAGCGCTGGAGTTGGGGACCATGGTGACGACCTGCGAGGCTGCACCCTGCAGAACGGCATAGACCTTGTCGGTTTCCTGGATCGTGAAAATCTGGCGGGTCCCGGGAAACTCCCCGGGATTGAGATTGCGATTCACGACGACCCCGTCGATCGGTGAGACGATGTGCGCTTTGACGATCATCGTCCGAATCTGATCGGCCTGCGCTTGCGAGATCGCCGTGGTGGCCCGTGCCGAGACGACCTGCGAGCCTTGCAGCCCGGTCGTCGTCGTGCCGTTGGCGCTTACCTGCGAGAGGTCGTTCTGCAGCGTGACCTGCGCCGAGCGCACGGATTGCTGGTCGTTCTTCACCAGCGTCGCCTGCGCGTCATACGTCTGCTGCGCGATGTAGCCCTTCTGGAGCAGCGCCGCGTACCGAGTGAGGTTCTGCGAGTCGGTCGCGAGCGTCTGCTGGAACTGACGTACCGCTGCGCGGGCTTGATTCACGACGTTGCTATTTTGAGCGATCGTGAGCCCGGCGAAATCGTATTGATACGCCGCCCTCGCCGCGTTGCTGCTCACCGTGGCCTGAAATTGTGCAAGCTGCGCACGCAGGTCGGCGGTATCGAGGAGCGCGATGAGCTCTCCGCGATGGACGTGGTCGCCCTCTTTGACATAGACGTTGTCGGTCGGTTCCACGAGCGACGACGTGATGCCGACGTTTTGGAGCGGCGCAATGATCCCCGAGAGCACGGTGCTCGGGTGGACGGTCCCTTGCTGTGCCGCGACGACCGGGACGACGGCCGCCGAAGCCTGTTGTGCCGGCGGCTTGCCGCCGCAGCCCGTCGCGAGGGCCGCGACCAGCAACGAAGCAGACGCAAACCGCCAATTTGAGAAACGTTCAATCAACTCGTGTACCCGCCTAGCGAAAACGACTTGCCAGTAGCGGCGTAGAGCATGCGCCTTTCCAGCGTTGCCGGGAAGGGGTAATCTATCGCTCCGCGGCGCGGGATGCGCAAACGCGCACTCGGTCTTTCCCGGGTTCCCGTTTCTCATCGTCCCGCCAGTATGGCGCCGATATCGGAGTCAAATCAGAGAGCACCAGGGACATCTGCGGGGGGGGGAGGGGCACGCTCACTTTGGCGGGCAGGCGTGCAGCCCCGAAGTCTTCATCTGCCGTTCAGGCGCAGCCCATCGTCTTCCAACGCGATGCGGGTATGTTCGCCGAATCATGCCCCGGATAGACATCGTCGTCGCCTTGCTGGTGGTGAGCATCCCGCTGGTCGCGCTGGCGAGAACGATCAAAGTCGGATATCCCGTCCTGCTCGTGCTCGCCGGCTTGGTGCTGTGTTTTATCCCGGGACTGCCGCAGGTCGAGATTCATCCCGAGCTCGTCTTCATGGTGTTCCTTCCGCCGCTGCTGTACTGGCAAGCGGTCACGGCGCCGACCGGCGCGATGCGCGCGAACCTCGATTCGATCGGTTCGCTCGCGATCGGCCTCGTGCTCGTAACGGCCTTCACCGTCGCGCTCATCGTGAAAGCGATCGTGCCGGAGATGGCGTGGCCGGCGGCGATCGCGCTCGGAGCGATCGTGGCGCCGACGGACGACGTGGCATTCTGGTCGGTAGCGGAGCGGCTTCGGCTGCCGCGCCGCGTCGCTGCGCTGATCGGCGGAGAAGCGCTGCTCAACGACGCCTCTTCGCTCATCCTGTACGGAGTCGCCGTTACGGCGGTCGTGTCGGGTACGTTCTCACCGGGGAGTACTGGGGTGCGTTTGCTCTGGATCGTCCCGAGCTCGATCGCGATCGGGCTGCTCGCCGGTTACGTCGTCTCGCTCGCGTGGCGTCATCTGCGCGACCCGCAGCTGCAGACGATGATCTCGGTAATCGCGCCGTACCTCGCCTATCTGCCGGCCGCCCAGATCGGGCTCTCCGGCGTCCTCGCCGTCGTCACCGCCGGCGTCTGGGTCAACCGCACATCGCCGCGGTTCGCGATGCCGGAGGCGCGGCAGCGAACGGCGGGATTCTGGGAGACCACGATTCTGCTGATGAACGCGATCATGTTCGTGCTGATCGGATTTCATCTGAACGATACGCTTCCGACGCTTGGACGGTATCCCACAGCGGTAATCGTGGGAGCGATCGTGGCGGTCAACGCGGCCGTCATCGCGCTGCGCGTCTGCTGGATTTTCGCGGGAGGGTTCATTGCCGACCGGCTTCGCCGCGTCGCTCGCGGTAAGGGTCAACACCCTTGGAAGTATCGGGCGATCGCGTCGTGGGCGGGTCTGCGGGGCGGAGTGTCGCTCGCCACGGCGCTCGCGCTGCCGCGGACGGTGTCCGGCGGGGCGCCGTTCGCGCATCGCGACCTCATCATCCTGATCTCGTTCAGCGTGATTCTGGTGACGCTCGTCGGCCAAGGGCTCAGCCTTCCTTGGGTCGTCTCACGCATCGGCTCGACCGATGACGTCGCGGAGGAGGACGAACAACGGAGCGCACTCGCCGCGATGCGGGACGCTGCGCTGCGGCGAATCGACGAGTTGGAACGTGACGGCCGCATCGTCGCCGACGACGCGCGCGGATTGCGCCGGTACGTGAATCGCCGTAAACCGTCGGCCGAGGGCGGCCGGAATCACGAAGCTGTGCGCGAGCTGGTGAAGGTCGAGCGCGATACGCTGATCGAGGCGCGCGAGCGGGGGCTGATCGACAACACCGTCCTGCGCCGCATGCAAGCCTCGCTCGACATGGAAGAACTCCAGCTCGACCATCACGCGCCGTTGCCCGAGGAAGGGCGCGGAGCGAGAACCCCTTAGGCGAAGCGGCTCGCGCGGATCACTGGTGTTCCGCGACGTACTCGTCGGGGTCCTTATCGACCGGCTTGACGCCGGTGATGTGGACCGCTTCGAATACCGCAAACGCGACGGCAAGCTCGTGACGGTGCACGAGCCCGATGTGACGGCGGAAGTCCGTGAGTCCCTCCCGCTCCTCTTCGCCCATGTGATCGCTGTTGGCCTCATTCGCGCGCGCCACGGCGTCGTACCAGCTGTTGCTGCCTACTTCGTGCGCCTCGACGGCGCCCACCGCGTCGCGGATCTCGTTGTGGTCGTGGATCGCGTCCTTCGTCTCGTCGACGGGCGTGTGTTTGCCGCCGCTGCCTTTTCCCAGGCGCAGGAGCTCCGGATAGAAGAACTCTTCCTCCGCTTCGGCGTGGACCTCGAGGAACGCCGAGAGACGCGCCCAGACCGCCGTAAGCCTCGAAGTGTCGGTGCGATCGATCTGCTCGAGAATGGCGAAGAGCCGGCGCTGCTCGTGGTGATCGTCGAGGATGAGCTGGGTGATGTCCATGATGGTCTGCGACGATACCATGTCCGGCCGTCGGACGTCCATCCGTATGTCCCTGCGACGAAGACGCCGGTCGACCAAATGGTCGACTAGCCGCTGGCGACGCGTTGCGGTAGGATGCCGCGAGAAACGCTCGACAAATAGTGCCTTGCGCCTGACGGCGGACGTCTGCTAGAATCACGCACTTCCCACGAGCAGAAAAGGAAAGAACCGGGAGCGCCTCGCGTATGCCACTTCAACCCTTGCAGCACGGCCGATTGCTCGGCGATTCGCCGACCGAGCGAGCCCTGCGCGAGGGTGTAGAAGCCGGCCCCGAGTGGGGACGGTACTTCAGCGCGCGACGCGGCACGGAGGGGACGTTTGCCGTCGCGGGGCTGACGTGTTCCGTTCACACAGCTTCATATCGAGGCACAGCCGAAGCGGAACTCGTCTTACCGCGGGACGTCGTGGTGTTCGGGCTGGAACGCGACCCGGAAATCGTCATCGAGGACGCCGTGGATCCCCCGCGCGGCAGTATTCGGAGGGTTAGCGCCGTCGACGACTGCTTCGTGTTGCCGAGAGGGCATTTATACAGTGCGAAGATGAAGGGCAACGGGTCGCAGCAGTACGTGTTCTGCGAGGTGGAGCATTCCTCGGTCGTCCGCGTGCTCGGTGAAGACGCCGGCGATCTCGAGCTTCGGCCGCACCTCGGCCCGAACCCCATAGCGCCCGGTCTGGTGGAGCGAATCGCGTCGCTGTGCCTCGGGCCCGAAGATTTTCCTCTCGCGTACGCTGAGTCCTTAGCGTCGATGCTGGTCGTCGAACTGTTCCGAGCCGATGGTACGAAGCCCATCCCGGCCCCGCTCACGCCGAACGTGGGGTCGGCGCGCTTCAAGCTCGTCCTCGACTTCGTGGAGGAACACTTGGATCGTGATATCGGGCTGACCGAGTTGGCGTCGCTCGTGGGCCTGAGCGTGACCCATTTTTCTCACGCGTTCAAGAGCGCATACGGCGTGTCGCCGTATCGGTATATCCTTCAGCGTCGCATCAAACGCGCCGGGACGTTGCTGCGGACGACCGATCAGACGATAGCCGCAATCGCCGCCCGGGTAGGGTTCTCGAGTCAGAGCCGATTCAGCGGCGCCTTCGCAAACCTCATCGGCTCGGCGCCGTCGGCGTACCGGTCTTCCGGCCTCAGCGTCCTCCGTAGGTCGTGATGACGACGCTCGAGTGCATCGCCGCGTCGTACGTCAGCGGCTTCGGCCCGGCCGGATACCCGTTGCGCGCGAGGATGTAGGCCATGATCGACGCGTACTGATCCTTGGGCAGCGACGCCGGGGCGTTGAGCGGCATCTGCAGGGCCAAGAAGCCGAAGAAGTCGCCGATGGTGAGCTTGGTCTTTTGCGCTAGGCGCTGAAGGTTCGGGCCGCGGAGCGCGGGGCCGACACCGCCCTCGAGGTTCTCACCGTGGCATTGCGCGCAATTGGTCGCGTACAGCTTCGCGCCCGCCGCGGCTTGCGCTTTGGCGTAGAGCGCGGGGGGCGAACCCTGCTTCGTCGCCGCCGCCGCGCCGGAGAGCGCGTACGCGATAAGCGCAGCGCTGCAGACGGTCGCGACGGCGGCGCGTCGCGCGAAGTCGTCAGCCACCTGAGGCGTGTTTTCGCAGGTCGTCGAGATCCTCGAGCGTGTTCAGGGTGACGGCGTCCTTGATCGAATCGTCCTTGACGCCGCTAGCGGAGCGCATCGTTCCGGCGAGCTCGTCGGAGTGGTTGTAGCCGCGGATCGCGGCGTTGTGCGCTTCGATCTTGTCGCGCGAGAGGTTGCCGCCGTTGACCTCGACGACGTAGCGCTCGAACTCCATGTACGTCGGCCGCTTGTCGCGCACGAACGCGATCGTCGCGTCACGGTCGAGGCCGAGGCCGTTGAGCGTCATCTGGTCGAAGCCTTGGCCGCAGAAATCGTATCCGTCGGCGAGCGCACCGGCGGAACCGAGCGTCAGTTTTGCCCACAAGCGGGGCAGGTGGAGCGCGCCGAGCGGTCCGGCGGTGCCGGAACTGATGAGGGGGATGACCTTCGTCGGGGTAGTCGTTTCCATGCTGTCCTCCGCGATCACGTTGTCGTGAGTGAATGCGGGCGCCGCGAAGCGAACGTCAGCTCGGCGACGCCGGATTTGTCGAGCTCACCGAGGCCCAGCTCGATCATGGTGTCGAATTGTTTCGCCGTCGCCTCGGCGACGGGCAGCGGCAATCCCGCCTCGCGTGCGAGCGCCGTCGCGATGTGCGTGTCCTTCGCAGCATGCGCCGCGGAGAAGTAGGTGTCGTGCTCGCGGTTCTGCATGTCGGTTCCGTCCGTCTCGAGCACGCGCGAATTGGCACCGGTCTCGGCGAACACCTCGCGCAGCATGGTGAGGTCGAGCCCCAGCGCGTCGCCGAGACCGAGCCCTTCGGCGAGACCCGCGGTGTTGATGTTCATCACCATGTTGACCAGCGCTTTGACCTTCCCGGCTTGGCCGGCCTCGCCGATGTAGCGCAGGCTCTTGCTCATCTTGCGCAGCATCGGCTCGACGCGCTCGAACGTCGCTCGCCGGCCGGCGACCATCATGTACAGCGTCCCCTCGCGTGCCTGCGGGATCGAGCTGGCCAGAGCGGCCTCGAGGCTCGACGCACCGCGCTCTTCCGCCAGCGCCTGCACCTCGACGTGGACGTCCGGCGTGATCGTCGCCGAGTTGACGAAGATCTTTCCGCGTGCGTTCGTGAGCAGCGAATCGCCGCTCGTGCCGTAGATCCCGCGCATCGCCGCGTCGTCGGTCACGACCGTGACGATCACGTCGGAGAGTTCGGTCACGCGGGCGAGCGACGACGCCGCTTCGGCGCCGAGTTCCGCCGCGAGGTCACGTGCGGCCTCCGGCCGCACGTCGTACACCGCGACAACGGGATAGCCGACGTCCTTCAGGCGGCGTGCCATATTGGCACCCATTCGGCCGACGCCGACGACGCCGACCCGCTGCTGTTCGCTCATCTCTTCACGTCCCCGTTGCGCTCGCACCATCGTAGATCAGCACGCCGTATGAGCGCAGGATGCGCTGCAGCTCCGGTTTGTTCTTGGCGATGGCGATGTCGAGTGCGTCGCGCGTCCGCGTGTCCCCTTTCCGCGCCGCCATCGCCATCGGGAACACGTATTGCTCGACGGTTCCCGCCGCTCGCGAGTTCGGGACCGGTACGACTTCGAGGGAGGAGAACGACCGCAGGAAGTAACCGATCGACGGCTGCCACGTCACGGCGACGCCGATTTTGCCGTTTTGCACCGCCGTCAAAATTGTCGCCGGCGATTCGCCCGGCGTGTCGCCGACCTCGAACGGCGTCGCGTGAAGGATCAGCGCCCGCAGCTTTAGCCCGTTCTCGGGCGGCGTGTCCTGCTCGAAACCGATCCGCAGCTCCTTGAGCACCGGCGAGTCCATCGACGTGATCGCGTAATTGCGCTTCTTCGGAAAGACGAAGACGTACGACGAAACGTAATACGGCCGAGTCGCCAGAACGTTGTCGCTCGCGAACGGCACGTTCATCACGACGTCGCAGCGCCCGGCGTTGAGCGTGTCGTGCAGAAACTGGTCGAACCCGCCCGGCCCGCGCGAGGGATGCCAGACGAAGGTGACCGTCTCCCCCATTGCATGGCCCACCGCCTGGGCGAGCTTGTTCTCGAAGCCCTGCAGCGCACGGTTCGAGAACGGCATGTAGTCGGGATCGGCGCATACGCGCAGCGGCTGGGCCGCCGCGCGTGCGCCCATAGAAGCCGCCGCGGCGAGCACGACGGCAGCCGCGACGGCGAGTCGGCGAAGCATCACAGCGAGAAGACGACCAGGTCGCCGCCGAGCTGCGTGTACTGCGCGACGTCCTGCGCTGCGTTGACGGCGCCGAGTCCCGCGGTCGGTTCGGTCAGCCCGGCCGCGAGTCCGAGCGCGGCCCAGCCGCCGACGCCGGAGAGGATCGCGACGTACTGCTTACCGCCGTGCATATACGTCATCGGGTTGCCGATGATCCCGGAGGGCGTGTGGAACTTCCACAGCTCCTTGCCCGTCTTCGACTCGACGGCTTTGAACCAGCCGTCCATCGTCCCGTAGAACGCGATGCCGCCTTTGGTCGAGAGCGTTCCGCCCCATGCCGGGAAGCGCTCGCGGTTCGTCCAAACGACCTCGCCCTTAATCGGATCCCATGCGATCACGGCACCGCGGTTCCCGCCCGGGCCTGCATACATCTTCACGATCGCGCCGACGAACGGGAACCCGCTCTTGTACTTGACCGCGAACGCCTTGTAATCCATGCAATTGTGGTTCGTCGGCACGATGAAGTACCCGGTCGTTTCATCATACGACGCCGGTTGCTGGTCCTTGCTTCCCATTGCCGCCGGGCAGATGCCGGAGACGTTGACACCGGCTTTCGTCATATACTTCGGATCGGTGACGGGCCGGCCGGTCGTCATGTCGATGTGCGTCGCCCAGTTGACCGACGGATCGTACTTTTTCGCGAGCAGCAGCTTGCCGTTGCGGCGGTCGAGCTCGTACGCGAACCCGTTGCGGTCGAAGTGCACGAGCGAAGGAATGGTCTGACCGTTCATGTTGAGATCGACCAGGATCATCTCGTTGACGCCATCGTAGTCCCACGCGTCGTGCGGCGTCATCTGATAGCCCCACTTCGCCATTCCGGTGTCGGGGTCGCGAGCGAAGATCGTCATCGACCACTTGTTGTCGCCGGGCCGCTGACTCGGGTTCCACGTGCCCGGATTCCCGGTGCCGTAGTAGATCAAGTTCAGCTTGGGATCGTAGGAGTACCAGCCCCACGTCGTCCCGCCGCCGACTTTCCACTGCTCGCCGTTCCAAGTCGAGGTGCCGGCGTTCTTCGGACCGGTGAAGTCGGCGCCGATGAGCGTGTCGCGGTCGGGTCCCGCGCTGTACGCGCGCCAGATGCGCTTGCCGGTCTTGAGGTCGTATGACGTGAGGTAGCCGCGCACGCCGAACTCGCCGCCCGAAACACCGACGATCACGTGCTTGTCTTTGACGATCAGCGGTGCCGACGTCAGCGTCTGACCCATTGCGGGATCGCCGTTGCGCGCGGTCCAAACGGGCTTGCCGGTCGTCGCGTCGAGCGCGATCACTTGTCCGTCGAGCGTGTCGACGATGATCTTGCCGTCGCCGTAACCGACGCCGCGGTTCACCAGGTCGCAGCACGCGACCGAGACCGCGAAGTTGTCCTGCTTGGGAGTGTACTGCCACTTGATGTGGTAGTCGCTGAGGTCGATCGCGTAGACGTGGTTCGGCCACGCGCTCTGATAGTACAGTGTGTCGCCGATGACCAGCGGCTGACCTTCGTGGCCGCGCGTCGCACCGGTCGACATCGTCCAGGCGACCTTGAGGTTGGCGACGTTCGACGTCTTGATCTCGTCGAGCGCACTATGCCGCAGCGCCGCATAGTTCTGGGACGGCATCACCCATTGCGCCGAATCCTGAGCCATGTCGGCGAGAGCGACCCGCTGCTGGGCGGCGACCGTGCGGTACCCTGCTGCGGCGACCGCCAACGCCAGTGCAAACAGAGCGAGGAGGGCGATTCGGCGCATGGGAATTACCTCCCGAAACGACACAAGAGGGAGCCGGCAAAGGGCTGCCAAAAATAAGTGTACGCCTCGAAAATATTCTTCGCAAGTCGACCAATTGGTCGAC
>JAQBPL010000143.1 GCA_028287545.1 Vulcanimicrobiota bacterium
TGCACACGATCAGGTTGTGCCGGCCGGGACCGTTCGCGACTACGCGCAGCCGCACCGGTGCCCAGTGCGCGAGGTCGATGCCGAGTTCGGCGACGGCTGCGTTCCCGTCGGCCAGCAGCCGTTCGCGAAACGCGTCGTCGGCCCACGCGCGCGCAACGACGTGCGCGCCGTTCGCCGGCTGCGCGTGCGCGAGGAACGATTCGATCGCCTCGTCGAGCGCACGTTCGGTCAGCACGTTCGCGGCTTCGAGCGCGCCGACGAGCGCCTTCACGCGGTTTGCGGCACCGGCCGAGCTCTCGTGCGAACTCGCGTGCTCACCTTCGTGGACGTGGCTCATCGCTGCTCCTCGAGCGGCTCCAGATACGACTCGAACAGATCGGCGCAGATGCTGCCGCCCGGCTCTCCGTCGGGACCCCAGACGTCGGCGTTTTCGAAGCGCACGGTATAGGCGGTCTCCGTTGCCGAGACGATGCCCGCGGCGCGGCGGTCGGGATACGGCAGCGTCCCCAGAACGGCGTCGACGCGGCCCGCGCGCCCCGAGAGGTAGCGCGGAAGCCGGGTGTGCCCGGCCGGATTCGCGATCCGCGTGCGGACGCGATCACCCGGTGCGAACATCGAGCACGCCTTTCTCTCGGACCAGCCGCTCGAGCGCGTGGAGCCAGCGCTCGTAATACGACGCGGCGAGATATTCGGCCGGCGGCATCGCTTCGACGGCGGCGCGAAACTCGTCGAGCGTGTAGCGCCCCGAACGCAGCATGAAACGGTTCAGAGCGAAGACGCGCGCCTCCCACTCGTGGTGAAACGGAGGCTCGCCGCTTTCGATCGTCAGCGGTCCGAAACCGTGCTGGCCGCCCATGTCGTGAACCCGACTCATCGCTTCGACGAATTTCGCCGGGCCGATGCCGGAGCCTGGGCGGATTCCTTTCGTGAGGTCGCCCCGTCGATCAGAGTCCGGGCCGCGGCGAGCGCGGCCGCGACCGGCTTGAGTTCGCCCCGCTTCGCGCCGCTCGCGAGCGCGCCGTCGAAGAGCACGTCGAGCTGCTCCGAGAGGATCTCGGGGTCGGCCGCTCCGGCCTCCGCGGCCCGCGTCTTGAACCAGGCGCGCCGCTTGTAGACCAGCGTTTCGATGAGGATGCGCGCGGGGTGTTTGGGATCGGTGAGCTCCGCCGCGTAGATGATGAACGGGCAGCCGCGGTAGCGCGTGCCGGTCAGGAAACGTTCCAGCATCTCGAACGCGCCGAGGATGCGGTCTCGCGCAGAACCCTCGCGCGGGAACACCATCACCGGCGCCGCTTGCAGTGCCGCGGCGATCAACGCGTCTTTCGAGCGGTAGTGCCGATACAGCGTGCGCTTGGTGACCGACGCTTCGGCGGCGACCCGGTCGACGCCGACGACGTGGATGCCGTCGCTGTAGAACAGTGTGGCCGCGACCTCGGCGATGTGGTCGCGAAGCGGCTGACCGGCGGGTCCGCGCATGCGCATGCCCCGGCGATTCTCGATGGACCGGTATACCGCCTGGTATCCTTCGTTCCTGAAAATCGGGGCACCGTTGGTACACAGGCCGGTATACCACGGAAATGGTAGCCCCGCCCTGGAGGTGTCCAATGCCGGCTCAATCGGACCAGTGCGAGCGGGACGTCGAGGAGTTCTTTCACCATCTTACGCCGCAGGAATTGCGCGATCGTTTCGGCCTGCCGGGCAGCAGCGCCGTCGATTGGCTGCTCGAGCGGCTGGCACGCGACGCGAACCGCGCGGCGTTCGTCGCGCGCGTCGGAGGGCGCGTCGCCGCCGTCCTCGACTGCGTGCGCGACGCGGGCGAAGTCGAGTTCGGGCTGGTCGTCGGAACGGAGTTTCGGCGCCGCGGCATCGGCAGCGCGCTCGTGCGGCGCCTGGAGGCGGCGACGCATAGGTCGGGGATGTCGCTCGTCGCATCGTGCGAGTGGACCAACACGCCGGCGCTGGCGCTGCTGCGAGGACTCGGGTTCCGCCGGCGCGCGCTCAACGGCGGCACGGTTTGGTTCGAGCGCACCGCTGCCCAACATCGCAACGAGGCGACGGTCGCCTGAGCGCATAGGCAGGCAGCCGACGACGTCGCGCAGTAGGGCACGACGTGCTGCGCTGGTCTT
Organism: Vulcanimicrobiota bacterium; assembly: GCA_028287545.1. The sequence goes on from JAQBPL010000143.1 coordinate 2,127, forward strand.
CGATCGTCGTGCCGATCGCGGTATACCTCGCCGCCGGGATCGTCTTGCCGATCGGCGTGCTCGTCTGGCTGCAGGCGCATCACGAACCTCCGTACGTGCTCGAGAGCGAATCGATCGGGAGTGCGCGCAGCGCACTCGGCGGACGTCCGATTGCGCTGAGGCCGGTCTCGGGCGTGCTTGACGTCATCGCCGACGGCGGCACGACGGCCGACTACGCCGACGGCAGCACCGCCACGATGGTGCGTGCCTCGCGGCCGAGCCAGGTCGTCGCAAAATACGGCTCGTCGCTCCCCGAGAAGAGCGCGACGTCGTCGACCGCCGGCGGCTTCACCCAGCGTGACGCGACGCTCTCCGACGGCCGCGTTGCGCGCACGATCGGCACGAGCGGTTTCGTCTTCGCGTTCATCGCGCCTTCGGTCGCCGCCCTCGACCGCGCCGTCGCGCACAGCGCGCTGCGGCCGAACGCGAAGCGCGACGTCGGCAACGCGGTGCTCGACGATCGAGCGGGGCCGGCGATGACGATAGGCATCGGCTGGTTCGCGGCGGCGTCGCTGCTCGCAGGCTTGACGATCGCGCGCGCGTTGAAATCGTTCGGCGCGTGACAAACGACAAGATGAGCGAGCCGCTGCGCATTCCCGGTTTTCTCGACGCGGCGGCGTGCGAGGAGATTGCGGCGGAGATGCGCGCGGCGGGCGGGGGTTCGGCGACCGTCTACGGCAAGGAGTCTGCGGGAGCGGTCGATTCGCTCGTGCGCAAGGCGACGCGGCTGGTTGTCTCTGCTCGTACCAGCGATCGCGTCGTCCGGCTGCTGCTCGATGGGAAAGCCGCCATGGAGCGGCATTTCGGCGCAGCTCTGGCGCAGTGCGAGCCGCCGCAATTCCTGCGCTACGTCACCGGCGACTACTTCGTCGCGCACCAGGACGGCAACACGCCGCTGATCCACGACGACTCGCGGTTCCGTAAAGTCTCGATCGTGATCTTTCTGAGCCGCAAAACCGCCGAGCCGCAGCCTGGATCGTACGGCGGCGGGGCGCTGGTCACGCACGGGACGTACGCGGAGTCGTACCGGCGGTCGGACTTGGAAGCCGAACCGGGAACGCTCGTCGCGTTTCGCTCGGAGACGACGCATGAAGTGACGCCGGTGACGCACGGCGAGCGGTACACGATCGTCTCCTGGTACCGCTAGCGCGCTAGCGCGGCGCGCTCATCGCCGCCCATGAGGCGTCGCGATCGACCTGCGAGAGGCGTTGCGCGACCGCCCATGTCGCGGCGAGCAGCAGCGTTGCGGCGATCAATGCGGCGACGACGGAGACTCGCAGGGTGAGAGCCGCCCCGATCAGCGCGCCGACGAGCATCGCCCCGACCGCAGTGATGCGTCGCCGGGTGCTCGTTCCGGCTCCGCCCGCCAGCCGGGAGTCGGCCGCGAGGCCGGTGAGCGTCATCGTGAGCACCGTCGTCAGGAGATCCGGAACGGCGAGCGCGCGGACGACGGTGTTCTGCAGTCCCATCGCTAGCGCCAGCAGCACGATCAGTGTGAGCCGTGCGACCTCGCCTCCGATCCAGGCGGCGACGAGCGCGCACGCGCCGACCAGCAGCAGTTCCACCGCGGCGCAGTGCGCCAACAGCCCTCCGCGATGCGTGTGGGCCCGGACCATCCGCCCGCCGGCGACCCCTGCCACGAGGAAAGCGGCGATGGAGGTCAGCGACGTGACCGCGGAAATGCCCGGCGCGCCGAACGCCGAGAGCCCGAGGAAGATCACGTTGCCGGTCATGTTCGCGACGAAGACGTGGCCGAGCGCGAGGTAGCTGACCGCATCGACCAGACCGGTCACGACCGTGAGCGCGTGCAGCAAGGGCGGCAGCGGTCCATGCCGATCGGCCATACCGTCCGCCTTCGCGGATCGATTTCGCGCCTCCGTCTGAACCTGCAGCGGTGTTGCCCTCTGATACAAGGGTGATTCACCGGCCTCACACGGATGGGGCGAGCCCGCGCGACCGGGTTAACCATTTGTACATCCGGGGCGAACCGGTATTTGGGATACAATCGCGTCCATGTCCCATTTGGAGCTGTCCGGGATCTCGCAGTCGTTTCGCCGGGCAGACGGTTCGCTTCATCGCGTGCTCGCGGAATGTTCGCTTGCGATCGAGCGCGGCGAGTTCGTGAGCATCGTGGGCCCGAGCGGGTCCGGCAAGACGACGCTCTTCAACGTTATCGCGGGCTTGGCCGCGCCGCAGAGCGGCACCGTCACCATCGGCGGCGCGCGGGTGAACGGGCCGAGCGCTCGTGTTGCGTACATGCTGCAGAAAGATCTGCTGATGCCGTGGCGCACGACGCTCGAGAACGTCACGCTCGGTCTCGAGATTCGCGGCGTTCCCGCGCGAGAAGCGCGGCGCCGCGGCAGCGAGCTGCTCGAGCGCTACGGCTTGGCGGGCAGCGAAGGACTCTACCCCGGCGCGCTCTCCGGCGGCATGCGCCAGCGCGCGGCGTTAGTGCGCACCATGGTCCTCGAGCCGGAGATCGTGCTGCTCGACGAGCCGTTCTCCGCGCTCGACTATCAGACGCGGCTCATGCTCGAATGCGACGTGCGGCGCATCATCGTTGAGCGCGGCTGCACCGCGATTTTGGTTACGCACGACATCGACGAAGCGGTGTCGATCTCCGATCGCGTCGTCGTGCTCGGCGGCAAACCGGCGTCGGTGAAGCTCGACGTGCCGATCGAGCTGACCGTTGAAGGCGCACGCACCCCGGTGACGAGTCGTGAGGCGCCCGAGTTCCGGCGCTACCACAAAGCGATCTGGGAGCAGCTCGAAGTGACGCTGCCCGGAGCGGCATGACGACGGACGCCAAACCGCTCCGCGCACTTCCGCGGCGGGTCGTCTGGGGCGCGCCGTTGCTGCGCCATGCGGCGGTTCCGGCCGTGCAGCTCGCGCTCGCCGCAGTCGTGATCGCACTCTGGCAGTTCGGAGCCGACGCCCACCTCGTCAACGGCCAGCTCTTCGGCACGCCGACCGGCATTGTGTCGGCGGCGCGCCGCACCTTCGCCGACGGATCGATGGCGGCAGACGCGACCGCGACGGTGTACGAGACCGTGACGGGCTTCGTCCTCGGGACGGTGCTCGGCAGCGTCGCCGGGCTGATGCTGTGGTACTCGCGATTCGTTGCCCGCGTCGTCGAGCCGGCAGCCGTCGCGTTCAACGGCGTTCCGAAGATCGCGCTCGGCCCGCTCATCATCATTTGGCTCGGCGCCGGCATGGAATCGAAGGTCGTGCTTGCCTTCGTGTCGACGCTGGTGGTCGCGCTTCTCGCGGCGTATGGAGCGACGCGTGAAGTCGACGCCGATCTGGTGACGCTGCTGCGCTCGATCGGCGCATCGCGCTGGCAGATCTTCCGCACGCTGCTGCTGCCGAGCGCCATGCCGTTCATGTTCGCGGCGATGCGCATCAACGTCGGCTTCGCGCTGGTCGGCGCGGTCGTCGGCGAGTTCATCTCGTCGCAGCGCGGCGTCGGTCACGCCGTATTCGTCGCGGGCAACCTATTCGATCTCAACACCGTGTGGCTGGGGATCCTCGAGCTTTCGATCGTCGCCGCCATCATGTACGCACTCCTGGCGCGCTGTGAGCGCCTCCTCGTGAAAGGCCGAACGTGAACACCCGTCTCCGACTTGCCGCCCTCGCCGCAGCGGGTGCCCTCGCGCTGAGCGCACCGGCCGCCGCTCAGCAAAAGATGGAACAGGTAACCGTCGCGCAGGCATTTCAATCGGTGCAGTACCTTCCGCTGTACGTCGGGATCGACAAGGGATTCTTCAAAAAGCACGGCCTGGACGTCACCAAGACGACGGCGGGCGGCGGTGCGAACGGCGTGGCGAGCGTCATCCAAGGCAGTGCGACGTTCTCGCTGCAAGATCCCATGACGGCCGTGCTGGCGAATCTCAAGGGTGCCAAACTCCGTAACGTCGCCTCGGTCGTCAACGGCGTGCCGGTCTGGATCGTCGTGAAGAACGACGCGCCGATCAAGAGCATCGCCGATCTGGCCGGGAAGACGATTTCCACGGCGATCGCGCCGTCGACCAGCACGTATCTCTTGCGCGACATCCTGAGCAAGCAGCACGTGAAGGCCACGGAACAAGACGTCCTCATCGGGACGGAGATCGCGCCGTTGATCGCGGGCAAGGTCGACGCGGCCGCCGTGTACGAGCCGTACGTCGAACAAGCGCTCGCACAAGGCTGCCGCGTCCTCTACGAGTTCGCGAAGGCGGTCCCCGGCGGGTACGCGTTCTCCACGATCGACGCCACGGACGAGACGATCAAGACCAAGCCGCAGGTCGTGCAAGCCTTCGTCGACGGCCTCGAAGACGCGATCCGCTACATGCGTACCGATCAAGCCGGAGCGGCCGAAGTCGCGGTC
>JAQBPL010000160.1 GCA_028287545.1 Vulcanimicrobiota bacterium
CCGGTGAGAATCCGGCACGGTCGCGCCACTGTCAGCGGGGAGCCGCTGTCGTCACGGTTTGGGGACTGGAAGACGGCAGCACGACGGCATCGATCCGCAGAGTCAGGATACCGGCACGCGGACAGCCACCTATCATCCCTCGCGTCAAGGGAAGGATCCCGATGCTCTTCCGCACGTCTGCGGCGCTCTGTGCCGCCCTTTTGTCTCTCTGCGCCGCGTCCGCGCTTGCTCAAACCGTGCCCTCGCCGTCGCCTAGCCCTTCCTCCCTTCCGGAGATCGGACGCGTCCAGACCTCCGACCGGCGCGATGAGCCGCTCCGCGACACCGTCAAAACCACCTTCGTCGTAACGAAGAGCGAGATGATTCGGCGCGGCGACGCCACCGTCGCCGACGCGCTCGAACGCGTGCCGGGTCTGAGCGTTCAGCGCAACGGTCCGCTCGGTACGCTCTCCGACCTGACGCTCGACGGCTATCGCACGAATCAGATCTTGCTGCTGATCGACGGCCGTCCGGCCGGCGGCGAGGAAATCTCGTTCCCCGCGCTCGACACGATGCCGACAGCCGGCGTACAGCGCATCGAAGTCGTCGAAGGCGGAGGTTCGACGCTGTACGGCACGGGAGCGCTCGGCGGCGTCATCAACGTCATCACGGACGGCGGCGGCGACTTGCGCCGAAACCCGCGCGCCGCGGCAAGTTTCGACTCGCTCGGCGGGCGCAGCGTCGCGTTCGAGAACGGGACGTTCTCCTTCGAACGGCGCGTCTCCGCGAATCGCTACGCGTATCCGGCGATCGGCAACGTCGCGGCCGGCACGACGCTCAACGACGACTACTCTTCGACGTCCGCGCGCGTTTCCACGGGCAAGCGCGTCGGCGCGCTGCGTCTCGATTTCGGTGCCGGGCTGCGCGAGAATCATCTCGGCGCTCCCGGCGACGCGGAGTTTCCGCCGCTCTCGCCGACCGCGCGCGAGAACACGACGACCGGCGATGCGCGCGTGCGCGTCGGCCTCGAACGCGGGCGCACGTCCACGACGTTCGAGGTGAGCGGCACGACGCTGACCTCGGTCTACTCGTTCGATCCGAACGACCCCGGCGTCGCAGCCTTCAACTTGTTCGGCGGCACGACCCAGATCTCGCGCGAAGGGCGGGTGCAGGCGAGTTTGCGGCACGTCGTGCAGAGCGACTTCTCGACGCTCGTCGCCGGGATCGATCTCGGGCACGGGGCCGCCCGCGTCGACGACGGCATCACGCCGGCGACGCTCGGGTTCGCCGAAACGGCGGCGTACGCGCAGCAGACGTTCTCCGCGCCGGGCGGCGCGCGCTTGGACCTCGGCCTGCGCGCCGAGCGGGACGGCGGCTACGGGGGCATCGTCGCGCCGTCGGCCGGCGTGCGTGTTCCCATCGGTGCGGGACTTGCCGTGCGCGCCAACTACTCGTCCGGCTTTCGTGCGCCGGCGATTCTCGATCTCGCGTTTCCGACGTTCTCGAACCCGAACTTGCGGCCCGAGCGCTCGCACGGCGGCGACCTCGCGCTCGACGCGCCGTACCTGCTCGGGGGCGCTTCGCTGCGCTGGTTCGTGGAGAACGGCAACGATCTGATTTCCCCGAATCCCGCCTACGACTTCTCTTCGCCGACGTCCGCGACGAACCCGTACTTGATCAACGTCGCAAAGTACGGGATCGCCGGGTTCGTCGGCACGATCCGAACGCGCCCGTTCCACGGGATCACCTCGTCGCTCGCGCTGACCGACACGTATCGCGCGCTCGATCTCACCAGCGTCGCGCGCCGGCTGCCGCGGCGCCCGGTGCTCTTCGGCGACGTCACGCTGGAATACGCCGCGTCGCACCCCGGAGTGTTCGCTGCGGCCGGCTTTCTCGCGCATGCGGTGGGACCGCACGATTCGCCCGACACCGAGTACACGCGCGTCGACGCGTACGCGCGCTTCCGTGCCGCGCGCAGCGCGCTGCTCTCGCTGCGCGTCGTGAACCTGGGGAACGAGCGCTACGCCGACGTCTCGGGGTACCCGCTCCCCGGCCGGACGTTCGTGGTCGAACTCTCGACTCGCTGACGGCAGGACGACGAATGCTCGCAGCGCGGCTCGCCCTGCTCGCGGTGCTCGTTCCGCTCGCGATGCTGATCGGCGTCGCGTTCGGCGGCGCGGCGCTCGAGCCCGGCGCGCTCGCGCACGCGCTGCTCCATCCGGCCGACGGCGGCGACGTCGCGACGATCGTGTGGCAACTGCGGGTGCCGCGGGTCGCGATCGCCGCCACCGTCGGCGCCTCGCTCGCGCTGGCGGGCACGCTGCTGCAGGCGCTGCTGCGCAACCCCATCGTCGATCCCTACCTGACGGGCGTCGCGAGCGGCGCGGGCGCGTCGATCGCCGTCGCGGCGACCGTCGGCGTCGCGCCGATCCTCGTCCCGCCGCTGGGCTTCGTCTCCGGTCTGGCCACTTCAGTGCTGGTGGCGATTTTGGCGCGGCGCGGGCCGCGGCTCGACGCCGAACGGCTGGTGCTCGCCGGCGTCTCGCTCTCGGCGCTGCTCTCGGCGGTCGTAACGCTCGCGATCGAACGCCTCGCACGCGGCACCGCAAGCGAAGCGATCCTCGCGTGGCTCGCGGGTTCGCTCGCCGGCCGGGGCTGGCCCGAACTTGCAGCCGCCGCGCCGGAAGCATTGGCGGGGTTGGTGCTCGGCGTCGCGACGATCCCGGCGCTCAACGTGCTGCGCCTGGGGGAAGGACGCGCGGCGGCGCTCGGCGTCGACGTCACGCGGCTGCAGTGGGCGCTGCTGGTCGCCTCGACGCTGCTCACGGCGGCGGCCGTCTCGCTCGCGGGCCTGATCGGGTTCGTCGGTTTGGTCGTTCCGCATCTGGGGCGGCGTGTCGTCGGACCGGATCTGCGCGCGCTCGTCCCGGCGTCGATCCTGGTCGGCGCGGCGCTGGTCGTCCTCGCCGACGCGCTCGCCAGAACGGTCGCCGCGCCCGCCGAAATCCCGCTCGGCGTGCTGCTCGCGTTCGTGGGCGTGCCGACGTTCCTGGTGCTGTACCTGCGCGGCGCCGCGCGAGCGTACGCATAATGCTGAAGGGTGAGAGCGAGCCGTCGCGCGTAGAGCCCGAGATGAAGACGGGAACTCTGCGAGCGACGCTCGCCGCCTTTGGTCTGTGCACGGCGCTCGCCGCATGCGGCGGCGGTGGAGGCGGCGGCTCGACGGGCGGCGGCGGGACGGTTCCCGTCACCCCCACGCCACTGCCGACGCCGACTCCGTTGTCCGGATTCGTCCTCGCGCAAGGACCGGTCACGCTGATCCCCGCGTTGAACGGCCGGGCCGGTTCCGACCTGCTGCCGGGATCCGCCGACGGCGTGATGCTCGCGCAGGTACCGTCTACGCCGACCGCGCCGCAGAACGGTGCGGCGCTGACCCAGTTCGCGGTCACCGTCACCGAGAACGCCGGCACGTCGCCGTCCTCCGTCGCGCGCTCGACCGCATCGGCCAATAGCGTGCTCGCGACGCGCATCGCCGACGACCGGGCCGCGCGCGCAGACGGTCTGCGCGAGCGCGCCGTCAGCCCGGACGCGTTGCGTCGCGCGTTCGCCGGCGTGCGCCCGCAAGCGATCCCCGCTGCGGGAAGCGCACGTGCGCCGCGGGCCGCCCCTGGACCGCTCAACACGACGCGCCCTTTCTCGATCATCACGTCGACCATCGGCAATGCCGGCGGCTGCGCGGCCGGATCAACGAACGGGCCGAACGGTCAGTACCAGTGCCACAAGGTGATCACGGCGCAGCTTTTGGCGACGGGCACGCACGCAAACATCTGGATCGATCAGAACTCGCTGAACGCCACCGGCGAGTTCACCAACGCCACGGCCGACGCTCAGCAGATCGCGGCGGATTTCGATCGTTACTACGCGACGGAGACGGGCGCGTTCGGGCCGGCCTGGTTCCCCAATACGCAGCCGACCCGCTTCACCAACGGTGGCAACCAATGCGACGTGAACGGCACGCCGCTCCCGGTGAGCGCGCAGGTCGCGAGCGACTTCAGCGGGAGCACCGGGCAGTCGGTCGACGTCGTCATCACCGACGCGCTGGCGGGAACCGGCGAGGGCGGCTACTACTACATCGTCGACGAGTTCCCGCAAGAAGTCTGGAACTGTTCGTCGGTGCCCAAGCCGGTCAGCAACAACACCTCGATGTTCGTCCTGACGGCCGACGACTACACAGGCCTTGGCGGGACGGTTCCGGCGCACAACGAGAGCTATTGGCTCAACACCGACGTGCCGCGGGGCATGTCGCACGAACTCCAGCATCTGCTCCACGCGCACGACAAGGTGATCTTCGCCGAGCTGTCCGGCACGACGCCGGGCTTCGATGCCGCGTTCATCGACGAAGGCTGCTCGATGCTCGCGGAAGATCTCGCGACCGACCCGGCGCCGGGTCAGCACCTCGACACGCCGCGCTACAGCTATACGTACCTGCTGCAGCCGTCGCTCTTCTCGCTCACCGCGTTCACCGGGTATCAGCCCAACCCGCTCGACACCTCGACGAACCCGCCGTACGGGTGGTACAGCAACACGGCCGGCAGTTACGGTCAGGCGTATCTGTTCTCGCGCTACCTGTACGATCGCTTCGGTCCGGCCTCGCTCAAGGCGATCTATGCGAGCACCGCATCCGGCGTCGGCCCGGTCGTCGCGGCCGCCGGCGGAGAACCGTTCGCGCAGCTCTACGAAGAGTTCGTCCTCGCGCTCTCGGCACAGAGCTCGCCGGTCGCGCAGTCGCCGTACGCGTTCTCCTCCGCAGTCGTGCTGCGCGGAGCGGTCGACGTTCCATCGGTGCGGCTGCCGCCGCTCAACGTCCGGCATCTCGTCTTCGGCGGCCCTCAACCGCCGCAGACGTTCGCCAACAACCTGCCGACTGGGTTCCTGAACGTCGCTCCGGGTCTGAACGCCCAGACGTTCGTCATCGACGGCGCCACGCTGTTCTTGCCCGCGTCGAACGCCGCGAACGGCGCGGCGATCGTTGTCACCGCGACCGGCGTGCCGCCGAGTTATCAAGGCGGGCTCGTGCAGGGCGCGCTGCCGACGCCGACACCGAGCTCGCAGTGACGTCGTGACGCTGGCGCTCGAGCGGGTCTCGGTGGCGCGCGGCGGACGCACCCTGCTGCGCGACGTCTCGCTGACCCTCGACGGCGGCGTCGTCGCGGTGGTCGGGCCGAACGGCGTCGGGAAGACGACGCTGCTGCGCGCGATGGCGGGCGTGCTCGCGCCCTCGTCCGGCACGATCG
>JAQBPL010000177.1 GCA_028287545.1 Vulcanimicrobiota bacterium
ATCATGGCCGCGCTTTGGACGGAAGCGTGCCTGTCGTTTCCGGCTCTCGACGCATTGCGTGAGGGCTATGAAGTGTACCCGGTGGTCGATGCCGTCGGCGGCACATCTCTAGATGCGCACAACAGAGCTTTGGAACGTATGGTTCAAGCCGGCGCGAAGTTGACGTCCTGGGTACAACTCGCGTGCGAGCTGCAGCGCGATTGGGCGCGGAAAGAGACCACCGCCGCTCTCGTTGATATCCTCTTCGGTAAGCCAAAACAGTAACGTTCGGGGTCAGCACCCCAAGCGACGCGATCAGGCCGCGAGTTCGAGACGATCTGCGAAGAGCACCCGAAGGCTACGCAAGGCCTCGCGGCTTGCAAGGATGTGCAGGATCGCGCGATCGACTTCTTCGAGTCGCAGCGCGTCGGCGACGCGGTCGATCGTACGCGGCGAACACGTGTGCTGCTTCGATCCGGTCTCGAGCAGCGTATACCAGCACAAGCTCAACTCTGCCAGCTCCGCGACGTCAGCCCGGGTTAAGCCCGGGCGACGGCGCGCGCGAACCGGCAGGGATACCTGCGCCGGGTCGACGGCCGATCGCCACCAGCGCAAAGCCGAACGCAGCGCGCGCCGGCGCACGACCTCGACGTCTGCGCCGGGCGCGAGGAGCATCTCGAGAAGCTGCGAGCGAATGGAGCTCGGGTTGGCGGGCAGTCCGGCGGCGTCGTGCGGCTGCCCGTTGATGTGGGCGTTCGGCATGGAGCAACGATAGCGCCTCATTACCTGCGGCGTCATCGTCTCCGCAGACCGGAAACGAGCGCCGTCTTCGTGCGCTCGCACCAACTACTAGGCGAGGGTAGCCGATCGCGGCTGGCCCTCCCCCTCGGTCGGCACCGGCTGCAGGACGGCGTTCCCGAGGTAATGGCAAGCGAGCAACGCGAGCTCCACGTCGAGATGGCCCTCGCGCAGCGGTCGGCCGCGGAGCTCCTCGGCTTTTCGAATCCGGTACTGCGCCGTGTTGCGGTGCAGGATCATCTGATTTGCCGTCGCGGTGAAGCTGCCGCCGTTCGCGAGGAAGACGCGCGCGGTTTCACGGAGCAGCGAGCCGCGCTCGTCGTCGATCGCGAGAGATCCCAACGTCTCGGCGATCCAGGCGCGCGCGGCCTCGAGGTCCGAACACATCGACGAAATCGGCGCGACGTCCGCGAATACCGTGAGTCGCGACAAAGACGGTTTCGCCGCGACGGCGACGGCGCGAGCGAGCACCGCTTGTCGATGCGTACGGCGGAACCCCGAAAGCGATGGCATCGGTTCGCCCAGCGCGACGGACACCCGTTCCTTGGCGACGACGGCGACGCTCTCGAGAGGTTCGCGCGGAACTTCATGTCGTGCAGCGAGTGGCAGCCAAAGCCACGCGCTCGATTCGTCGTACGGAACGAACAATGGCAGCTCGACGCACTCGGCCGCTTCGGCCAGCTTGAGAGAACACTGGTTCAGGACGGCCAGAGCTCTTGCGTCGGGTTGTGTTTCGTCGCACCAGATCACCGCGCCGAGATGGTGCTGGGAGAGACGATAACCGCCGAGCATTCCTTGCGCATCATCGAGGCTGACTTCACGTTCGCGCAGCAGCGTCCGCAAGTGTTGCACGAAGACCGCGCTGTGATGGGACACCCACTCTTCGCGAGCCTGCTCGTACGTCTCGAGCAGCTGCTCGACGACGCTGTCGACGTAGCCAGAGACGATTTCCACCATGGACAGCGCCGTGTTGCCTTCGACGTGGTCGCTCGCGCGACCGCGAAGGAGTTCGGTGATAAAATCGCGCTGAAAGCGTGTTTGCCCCACGCGATATGTGCGAAGCAGCGCCGACACCCCGATGTCACGCTGGGCAAGGCGGCGGGCAAACTCGATTGCCGCGTTGGGGGCGACGGCACTCTCGATCCGGTGTTGGAGGATGTGAAGGACCGTATTCACGTTTTCTTGGATGCTCGCGCCGAGCAGGGCGTGGTCGCGCTCGTCAGCGCCAAGCCTGGGCAAGACATCCGCGATGACGTCGTAGACGTCGTTCGCGACATCGGCAAGGTACTCGCTCATGCGAGTCGCCACCGCGGCGACTTCCTCACCAACCGCAGGGTCGCCGAGTTCGATCTGACTCATCAGCCAGCGCTCTCCCGTTCCGGATAGCCCCGGCCTCAATGATTGGCGGTCGCCCCCGGACCCGCCCCCTCCGGACCGTCCTCGGGATCAGCGACTGCGGAAGTGCGTCAGCGAGACGGTGTACGTGTCCGCCGCTTTGTCGTAGTGGACGGAATAGCGCGTCGGATACGAGCCGTGTTGGTGAATCGACGCCGGCTGCGGGTACGCCGCGTCCTTGTCGAGGTTCTTCACGAGCCATCCCTTGGTGAACATCACCTCGAAGAACGCGAGCTCGGAGTTCCAATAGCCGATGATCGGCGAGATCGTGAACTTTCCGCCGTTGAACTCGGGCTGGGTGCGGGGGACCGCGTGCATCCCCATCCCGGGAACGAAGCCGGGCGCTACGATCACGCCGGCCGGCAGAAGCGCTTTCGCCGGCTTCACCGTGCCGGAGGCTGCGCCGGGAACGATCGTGCGGCGAACGTCCTCGCTGATCGTGTAGAAGTGCAGGTCGAAGTGCGGGACGTCGTAGACGTGCATGGGCTCGTGGCCCACCGGATGCCACTGCAGGTTCGCGCTGCGGACGAGCCCCGCGCCCTCGAGCGGATAGACCGCCTCCGAGCGGTGCGCCGGCAACGCGCTGACGGTTGCGGCGGGGATGACCAAGCCGATCGCAGTCAGGTGATTCGCGGCATCACGCCGGACGAACGGTTTTGCGCCCGTGTCGCTCCATGCGGCGGGCGGCTGATTCATGGCGGAGGGCATCGTACGGCCCGCGGACGGCGCGAACAGCATCACGCTAAGAACGGCCGCTGCAAGAACGGCTGACGCTCGAGATTTCATTCCTTCTCCTCGTACGCCGGCACCCGACACGGCATTACGTGGATACGACGTCGCTTGGGTCGAATTCCTACTTGACCGACCGCGTTCGTACGGCGCTCGGACTGCAGGCATACGCCTGGCGAAAGGCCGCGCTGAAATGCGCCGGGCTCGCGAAACCCAAATCCAGCGCAACGCGCGTGAGGTCGTCCACGCCCTCGAGGAGCATAGCGTGGGCGACGGCGAGGCGCAGGGCGAGGCGGTATTGGTGCAGCGACGCCCCGGTTCGGGCACGGAAACGGCGCGCCAGGTGAAAGGGCGAAAGGCCGGCGTCGCGAGCGATCGCGGCCAGCGAGGCCTGCGCCCCGACGTCGGCGGCGAGCCGCTCGCGGACCGCGTCGATGCGTGCGGCATCGCGCGCGTTCGATACGACCGGCTCGGCTCCACCGACCAGGGCCAAGACGTCGAATGCGTGCACCTCGCGCGCCAGCGCGTCGTGCGCGCTCAGCGCGGCGTTCGCAGCGCGATGCAGCGCGCGCTGGGTTCGCGGATCGGGAGTCCACGCTTGGGCGGATTCGCTTGCGAAGCCCAGCGCATCCGTAAGGGCGTCTCGATCAAACCGCAGCGCGATGCAGTGGTCGCCGTGATCGGTCGGATGCGAGATGCGATACGGTTCGCTCGGATGGAACAGCAGGACGGTGTTCGAGTCCGCGATCGTGGTGCGTGCGCCCACGTGGTAGCGAAAGACGCCGCGCTGCGGGAGAACGAGCGTCGGGATCGTCGACGACTCTTCGTCCGCGCGATGGTGCGCCGTGCGCGTGCAGCGCACGTGGGCGGCATCGATCAGCATGAGAAGAAGCGCACGATTTCGAAAGCGCGGCCGCTCGCGAGGCGGCAGAATGGCCGCATGACGATCCACGCGTTTTC
>JAQBPL010000089.1 GCA_028287545.1 Vulcanimicrobiota bacterium
CGGCGTCGTGCGGTAGAAATGCGGATCAGCCGTGTCGAGGAACGGGTCGCGCTCCAGACCGAAATGCCGGAAGTAGGGGTTCATCCGAGGGGGAGGTTCGGCATGCGGCGGGCAGGCGGCCTTGTCATCGGCTCCTCACCTTTTCAGCGGCCGATGCCGATTACTGTCGGGTGAACGTTGCGAGGCCGTACGCGCTCGTGTGCCTCGGCGGCGGACCTCGGTTCTCCGCACAGCTTCGCGCTCGGTTCGGTGCCGTGCCGTTTCGGTACGTGGGCGCTCCGTGGGCGGCGCCGTTCGGCATCGCTGCCGATCCGTCGCTCGATGCGGCCCTCCAAGCGCTTGCCGTCGACACCGTCGTGCTCGTCGGAGGCGGGGTCGCGCTCGAACCGGCCGCGGCCGACGCGTTGGCCGCGCTCGCCGGCGCGCAGACGATCGTTGCTCCCGCGTTCGTGGACGAATTGGGCCGGGATGCCGGAGCCGGTGCGATTCCCGTTCTCGAACCCAGCGGCGACCGCGCGCGCATGCAGGCGGCGCTTCGCGCGACGCCGCACGCCGACGCGCCGGCCGCGCGGCGCGGTTTCGACGGGCGCTGTCTCTGCGCGCGCGTCGACACACTTCGCTCGCTCGAACGCTTGCCGAGCGAGCCTGAAGAATGGGTGGCGGCAACAGTTCGCGCCGCTTCGGCGGGCGTGCATGTGGTGTGCGCCGACGTGACGGTGCGCGTCGAGTCGGGCTTTCTGCCCTCGAGCGGCTACGATCCGCGCCGGGCGGCTTTCGAGCGCGAACTGGCTGGCGAAGCCGCGCCGTGGTGGTCGGGGTTCGCGCTCGACGCGGCGCGCGGGCGCGTGACCCGGACGGTGCGCACGAATTTGGGCGAGGACATCGTCGTCGTCGACCCGGCGCCGCGCGCGACGGTCGTGGTCGTCGGCGAGCCTGCCGATCGCGCCGCGTTCGAAGCGGCCGTGCGCGCGAACGGACTGCGCGTCGCGGAGGTCGTTTTCGCCGCCGGTCGTGACGGGGTCGCGGTTGCGGATGAGGCGCTGCGCAATCGCGGCGACCGGTACGTCGGTTTCGTCGATGCCGCGACGGTGGTTGCGCCGGGGTGGCTCGACGCGCTCGTCGCCACGCTCGAGCACGACGAACTCGCCGCCGTCGCGACCTTCGCAGCGACGGGGATCGATGCGCGCGCGGCCGTCGTCGCGGCGGCGCGCATCCCGAGCGCATTCGCGCTGGACGTCTTCGAGACGGTGCACGGCGCGCTCGCCGATTTCGGCCTGCGCGTGACGCGCGACGCGCGGCGGGCGGTGGTGCGCGTTGCGCCCGGCGATCTGTGCGCGCTCGGGCCGACGGTCGAGGATGCGGCCTTTCGCGTGCGATACGGCCGCGCGCCGAGCGAGGCCGAACCGTCGCTCGCCGACCTGCCCGGGCCGCGTTTTCGCGGCATCGCGAGCATCGTGATGCTGTCGTGGAACGCGGGCCAGTTCACGCGCATCGCGGTCGACTCGATTCGCGCCGTCACCCGCTACCCGTACGAGATCGTGATCGTCGACAACGGGTCGGACGAGGCGACGCACGCCGTTCTCGAAGGGCTCGCGGCCGAGGGCGACGACGTCCGCGTCGTCTACAACGGCCGCAACCTCGGGTTCGGCGGCGGGATGAACGTCGGGATGCGGCACGCCCGCGGTGACGTCGTCGTGCTGTTGAACAACGACGTCGTCGTGACGCAGGGCTGGCTGGAGGACCTGGTCGGCGCGATGGAAGTGCGCCGGACCGTCGGCTGCACCGCGCCGCGCAGCAATCACGTCGCCAGCTCGCAGATCGTCTCGGCGGAGTACGGCGACATCGAGGCGATGCGCGGGTTCGCGGCGGAGCGGCGGCGGAAGTTTCGCGGTCAGGGGTACGCGTTGGACCGGGTCGTCGGCTTCTGCCTGTGCCTCGACCGGCGCGTCGTCGACGAGGTTGGCGGCTTCGATCCGGCCTACGGGATCGGCAACTACGAAGACGACGATCTCTCGCTGCGCATGCGCGGCGCCGGCTGGGGCGTCTTCGTCTGCGACGACGTCTTCATCCACCACTACGGCAGCGTGAGCTTCAAGGCGAACGCGGTCGACTATCGCAACCTCATGGAGACGAACTGGACGACGTTCCAACGGAAGTGGGGCCTGCCGCCGATGCCGCTGCACACGCTGTACGACGCTCGAAGCCTGCTGCGGCGCGGTTTCGAGCGCGAGCGCGACTTCGTGCCGCTCGCCGCGCCCGAATGAGGCTGCGTTACCACGCGCGGTATCCGCGCGCATTGTGCGAGGGACTCGCCGAGCTGCGCGAGGACGTCCGCCCGGCGGCGTGGCGGCTGGAGCCGGTGCGCACCGTCGACGGTGAAGGCTACGCGCTCGACGTGACGTTGGTCGACGCGGCCGGCGCGGTCGGCGTCGTCGGGGGCATCGCGCTGGATCGCGTCGCGCTCGCGGATCGCGGGCGTTCGCCGTTTCTCGCGCCGAGCGAATCGGCAGTCGTCGCGCGTCACCTCGAACGTGCGTATGCGCTGATCGAGGCGCCGCTGGCCGAACTCTTCGCCACCCGCGGCGAGCCCGGCAAAGCGCTGCACGTCTTTGCCGGCGTCGACGAGGGGATGATGGGCGAACGGCGCCGTGCGGGCGCGCTCGGCGCCGCGCCGTACGCATCCCTAGCCCGTGCGCGCGGCGGCGACGTCGCGGACGGTGCGTATCTCGAGACGTGCGTCGCGGGTACGGTACCGCCGGGCTCGTCCGGCGGTGTTCCGCGGGCGTTCGGCAATCCGGAGGCCGGCGCGCGCGCTTACGTCGCGCTTTCGGATGCGGCGCTCGCCGCGCAGGACGGCGCGTTCCGCGCCGCGCTCGACGTCGCCGAGGCTCTCGCCGGCGACGAACTGCGCGTCGAGGTCGCGGGCTACGACGGCCGCCCGCTCGAGGGCTACGCGTTCGTCCACGTTCTTGGGCTGGACGATCCGCACGCCGCCGCGGCGCTGCTGCACGCCGCGCGGGCTCGCGGCGCGCGCACGCTGCTCACGCCGCGCTTCGACGACCCGGCGAACGGTGGATTCTGGGGAGCGCGCGCGCACGCGCGCGTCCTGCGGATCACCGCGGATGAAGAACTGCTGGCCGCGTTTCTGGACGCGCTGGCGGGACGGCATCTCGTGTTGGACGACGGCGTGCGGCCGGGGACCGCGTGGGACCCGGTACCCGGGTATCGCGACGCGGAGCGCGCGGCTTTGCAGATCGCCGACGTCGTCTTCGTCGCCTCGGCGGCCGAAGCGCAGCGGATTCGCGCGCTCGGCGTCGAGCGCGCCTTCGCCGCGATCGTGCCGCTCGCACCGGCTGTTGCGCCGCCCGAACCGGACGCCGCGCCGTACGTGCTGGCCGTCGGACCGGTGGGACCGTTGTCGGCGTCGGCGACGATCGCGCGCGCCGCGGCGCGGGCCGAACTCCCGGTGCGCTTCGCCGGCGAAATCGTCGACGGCGCGTACGCGGCTCGTGCGCGCGCGTATCTCGACGACCGCTCGGCGCTCGCGCCCGGCGATCCGGGCGCCGGTGCGCGCGTCGCGGTCGACGTGTCGTGGACCGGCGCGGACCTCGGGCGTCTGGCGGCGTACGCCGTGCACGGCGTTCCGGTCGTCGCGTCGTCGTTCTGCGATGTGCGTGAGGTGCTGGGGACGAACGGTGTTTGGTCGGCCGACCCGGCGGTCGAGGTCGCGCTCGCGAGAACGCTGCGCGAAGCGTGGGACGCGCGCGTGCACGGCGATCCGGCGCTGACGTCCCTCGCGGCGCACGTCGCCGCGCGCTGCCGCGCCGATGTGCTGCGCGCCTGTCTACGCGCCGGCTACTTGGCTGCCGAGCCCGTCGCATGACCGTAGAGACCTTTTGGGACGCCGCCGCGCACGCGGCGACGCGCGAACGCCTCCGCGCCGCGGCGGCTTCGCTCGGCGGCGACGTGATCGTCGCCTGCGACGTGAACGGGCTTGGCGCGGCGGTGCTGCGGCTGATCGCCGCGCGCCGGGCCGGTGAATTGGCGGCGCTTTTCGTCGCGCTGAGCGACCCGCGCGAGGCGCTGGTCGCGACCGTCTACGCACAAGCCGCGGCGAACGACGATCCGGAAGGGCGCGCCGCGATCGTCGACGGGTTCAGTTACGGAACGCTCGCGCTCAACGGCAAGGCGCTCGGCGACTACGCGGCGCTCGACCGCCCCACGCGCCGCACGCTCTACGCGGCGCTGCGGCTGGCCGACATCGTGCTGATCGACTCGCCCGAACACGGGCGGCGTCTGGAAGCCGCGGCCGGCCGTCCTCCGAATCGCATGATCGGCATCGGCGGCGCCGACGCGGCCGACGTGCCGCCGCCGCACGGACGCCGCCTCATCGTGTACGCTCCGTCGATGGAACGCGGTACGCTGCGGCAATTCGACGTGCTTTTCGCGAACCGTGACTTCACGTGGAGCACGATCGCGCGCGACAACGCGAACGAACCGCTGCCCGCCGATGCGGCGCTCGCAATCGCCCCGGCGTGGACGAGTCCCGACGACGCATACGCGCTGCGCGCGCTGGGCGTGCGCGTCGCCGCGCCCTTCAGTTCCGGAGCGCCGGCGCTGGGTCTGGCGTTCGGCTACGACCCGCTGCGCGCGAAGACGCTGTATCGCGCCATCGACGCGGCGTTGACCGAGCCCGCTCCCGTGCCGCTCGCGCCGCCGCGCTTGGGCCGACTGCTCGCGCGCGAACGCGCGTCGCGCACCAGCGGATCGGTGCTCTCGGTGATCGTGCGGACGTTCGACCGTCCGGTGCTGCTGCAGCGGGCGCTGGACAGTCTCGCGGCGCAGACGTACCGCGACATCGAAGCGGTCGTCGTGAACGACGCCGGTCCCGACATCACGCCGCTGCTCGCGCGGTACGAGGGCCGGCTGGCGATTCGCTACGTGCGGCGCGAGCGCAACGGCGGCGTGACCGCCGCGCTGAACGAAGGCGCGCGCGCCGCGATCGGCATGTACGTCGGCTATCTCGACGACGACGACCTGTGGTACCCCGACCACGCCGCGCGCCTCGTCGACGCGCTCGAGCGCACCGGCGCGCAATTGGCGTACGCGAACTGCGTCGCGGAGTACGCCGACGTGGTCGACGGACGGCTCGAGCCGCGCGAGTACGCGATCTTCACCGACCGCGATTTCGAGAAGGACGCGTTCCTCAACGACAACCTCGCGACGATCCACAGCTTCGTGCACCGGCGCGACCTCTTCGAGCGGGTGGGATTCTTCGACGAGTCGATGTCGGCGTGCGAGGACTGGGAGATGTGGCTGCGGATGAGCCGCGCTATCGACTTCGTGCACGTCGACCGGGTGACCGTCGAGTACTCGTGGCGCCGCGAAGCGGGCGCGACCAACATGACCTCGCGCAGCCAGCGGGCCTTCGCGCGGGCGCACGTGCACGTCGCGCAGAAGCACGCCGCGCTCTATACGGGGCGGCCCTCGCTGCTGAAGGCGCGCTACGATACCGCCGCGCGCTTCAATGCCGTCGCGGATAGGCTCGAGGCCGAGCCGGAGCTCGCGCAAGCGCTGTTCAACCCGCCCGATCCGGTCCTCTGAGGCTTCGATGCCCCCAACTGTCTCCGTCGTCATCACCTCGTACAATTACGGGCGCTACATCGGCGCCGCGATCGAGAGCGTGCTCTCGCAGGACTTCCGCGACTTCGAGCTCATCATCTCCGACAACGCGTCGACCGACGATTCGATCGAGGTGATCTCCCGGTATCTGGGCGACGAGCGGGTGCGGCTCATCCGGCGGCCGACGAACATCGGCGTGATGGCAAACTTTCAAGCGTCGCTGGACGAGACGGCGGGACGGTACGTGACGTTCCTTTCCGCCGACGATTTCTTCCTCGCGGGTCATCTGCGTACGATGGTGCGCTACTACGATGATCACCCCGACGTCGACGTCGCGTGGTCCGGCTACGTGCTTGCGATGCCGGACGGATCGATTCGCGACGCCTTCTTTTCGGCGTTCTCCGACGCTCGCAACCGAAACGATTTCGCCTCGCTGCTGAGCTACGACATGTATCCCTGCTATCTCACGATGCTGTTCAAGCGGGAACTGATCGCGGAGTTCATCTTTTCCGACGCGGCGTTTGTCGCGGCCGATCTGGAACACGTCGTACGCCTCGCCGCGGCTGGGATGCGATTCGGCTGCGTCGGAAATGCGACCGTCGCCTGGCGGCAGCACGGCGACAACATGAGCGGCGGGAAATACGTACGCAGCGGCGAGCAGATCGAAGACCAGCTTCGCTTACTCGAAACGTACGTGGTCGAGCAGCACGCCCGCAAGATCATCGGGTACGGGACGGGTGTTTTGCGGATGCTCGAACAGAAGCACATGATGTTCGTTCAGGCGAACCCGCAACTCGCCGCCGAGCGCGAGGCGGACATCGTACGCCGCAAGGCGGCGATCTCCGAACGCGTGCGGCGCTTCGCGACGGAGCCCGTGCCGGCGGGACCCGAAGGTCCGCTCGTCTCGATCGTGGTGCCCACGATCGGCAACATCCCGTACCTCGGCAGTGCCCTGGAATCGATTGCGGCCCAAACGTACGGGAACTGGGAGATCGTCCTGGTCAGCGACGGCGGTCCGAATCTCGAACATTTCGTCGGATCACTTCCGTATGCCGAACGCGTCACATACGTGCGACGAACCAACCGTGAGGGTCCCGCCGCGGCACGGAATACGGCCTTCGATTTTCTCCACGGCGGGGTCGTCGCGTACCTGGACGAGGACAACCGCTGGGATCCGCGGCACCTGGAGGTCGTGGTAGCCGCACTTTCTACCGGAGCCCTCGCCGTGCGCACCGAAGCGTCGCTGATCGTTGAGCAGATGGATCATCCGCCCGGCGGGCGGCGCGATCTCATCCGCTCGCGGCGGCCCTTTGCCGCCGCGTCGGAGAGTCCGGATCCCTATCTCTCGCACGCCGTTCCGCTCAACGCGGTGGCGCACGACATGCGGTGCTACCAGCAGTGCGGGCTCTTCGACAAGCAGTACGCCGTGCTGGAGGACTGGGAGTTCTTCGTTCGGCTGCAGGCGCACTTCGCGGTTTTCAGCGTGCCGGAGTGTACGGTCGAGATTCGCGTGCGCCCCGCGCTCGAAGGGCAATATCTCGGCACGAACTGGAGTGCGTTTCCCGCCGCGATCGAAAAGCTCTACAACGCCAACCTGAACAGTCCGACCGGCACGGCGGGTGAGGCGCGGCTGGGGCTCTTCCAATCCGTACGCGATGTGGCGGCGCGCGCGCTGCGCGCCCCCGAGGACATCGAGGCCCTGGAAGCGATGTTCGTCGCGCTCGGCGGGATGCGCCGGGAAGCGGCGATGATTTCGTGATCGCCTGTCGCGGCTGCGGCGCGGGGCTCGACGAGGTTTTCGTCGATCTTGGCCTCTCACCGCTGTCCAACGCTTATCCGAGCAGCGCGGACCTCGCGTTGCCGGAGCGCTTCTACCCGCTGACGACGTACGTCTGCGGGACCTGTAAGCTGGTCCAGCTCCCGGCGCACGCCGACCCGGAGACGATCTTTGGCGAGTACGCCTACTTCTCGTCATACGCCGACACCTGGCTTGACCACGCGAAGCGGTTCGCGCACGGTGCGACGAAGCGTTTCGGACTCGGCGCCGGCTCGCTGGTCGTCGAGCTCGCGAGCAACGACGGCTATCTGCTGCGCTGGTTCCGCGAAGCCGGAATCCCGGTGTTGGGCATCGAGCCGGCGCGCAATGTCGCCGCGGTCGCGCGGGAAGCCGGCATCGAGACGATCGCCGAATTCTTTGGCGTTGCGCTCGCCGAACGGCTGGCCGCGGAGGGACGCCGCGCCGATCTCGTTGTCGCCAACAACGTGCTGGCGCACGTTCCCGACCTCCACGACTTCGTCCGCGGCGTCGCCCTCGTGCTCGCACCCGGTGGCGTCGCTTCGCTCGAGTTCCCGCACCTGATGCGGCTGATCGAGCACACGCAATACGACACGATCTACCACGAGCACTTCTCGTACTTTTCACTGCTCGCGCTGGAACCGGTCTTTTCCGCGCACGGACTGCACGTGCTCGACGTCGAGGAGCTGTCTACCCACGGCGGATCGCTGCGTGTCGTGGTGGGACGCGGCACTCCGGACGCGTCGGTTAAGCGTGTGCGCGCGGCCGAGCACGCGGCGGGACTTCACGATCTGCGGACCTACCGCGAGTTCGAGGAACGTGTTCGGAGCAACAAACGCGGGCTGCTGCGGTTCTTGATCGACGCCGCGGAACGCGGTGAGAGCGTTGCCGCGTACGGCGCGCCGGCGAAGGGAAACACGCTGCTCAACTACGCCGGCGTGCGGAGCGATCTGGTTGCGTACACCGTCGATCGCAACCCGTACAAACAGGGCCGTTTTTTGCCGGGCAGCCGCATCCCGATCCATGAGCCGCAACGTCTGCTCGACGATCCGCCGCACTCGCTGCTGGTTTTGCCGTGGAACCTGATCGGCGAGGTGCGCGAGCAAATGGCGCCCCTCGCGGCCGCCGGTACCCGCTTCGTCGTCGCGATCCCCGAAGTGACGGTGGTGGCTTGAGGCTGGTGCCGCTCGCGGTGGCGGGTGCGTTCGCGCTCGAGCCGGAGCCGGTGCGCGACGAACGGGGCTGGTTCGCACGCTGGTGGGACGCCGAGCAACTGGCCGCAGCGCATTTGACGGCGCATTTCGTCCAGCAGAGCGCGGCCTGGAACGAGCGTGCCGGGACGTTGCGCGGTCTGCACGTGGTTCTGCCTCCGGCGTCCGAGGCAAAGATCGTGCGCTGCGTGCGCGGCAAAGCGTTCGATGTGGTTCTGGACGCGCGTCCCTCATCCGCGACGTTCGGCCGGCACGTTTCGCTCGATCTTAGCGAGCGGAACGGTCGCGCAGTGTACGTTCCGGCCGGGTGCGCGCACGGATATCAGACCCTCGAGGACGACACCACGCTGCTCTACGACATCTCGTCGATCTACCGGCCGGAGCTTGCCTGCGGTATCGCGCACGACGATGCGGCGCTCGGGATCGAGTGGCCGCTCCCCGTCGAGGCACTCTCGGCGCGCGACGCGGCATTGCCGCTTTTTGCAAAATACGTCGCCCAACTCCCCGCGGAGGTCCAGCCCTGATGCCGAAATCCAGCCGATGAAAGCCGTCATCCTGGCCGGAGGTCTTGGCACCCGGATCAGCGAGGAAACGACCCTCCGACCCAAGCCGATGGTCGAGCTCGGCGGACGGCCCGTGCTGTGGCACATCATGAAGACCTATTCCTCGTACGGAATCAACGACTTTATCGTGTGCTGCGGCTACAAGGGCTACGTGATAAAGGAGTTCTTCGCCAACTACGCCCTGCACGCGTCGGACGTCACCTTCAACATGCGCGACCGTTCGATGCAGGTGCACAACACGGCCGCCGAGCCGTGGACGGTCACGCTCGTCGACACCGGCGAGAACACGATGACCGGCGGTCGCCTGCGCCGCGTGCGCGCATACGTCGGCGACGAACCGTTCTGCTTTACGTACGGTGACGGACTCTCCGACGTCGATGTCCGCGACGTGATCGCGCACCATGATCGCTCTGGCGCGGTAGCAACGATGACGACGGTTCAGCCGCCGGGCAGGTACGGTGCCGTGCGGCTGGAGGAACAGAAGATCGTCGCGTTCGACGAGAAACCGCCGGGCGACGGGGCATGGGTCAACGGCGGCTATTTCGTGCTCTCGCCCGGCGTGTTCGACTACCTCGACGGTGACGAAACGATTTGGGAACGCGAGCCTCTGGAGCGCCTTGCCGCCGACGGGAAGCTTTCCGCATACCTGCATCGCGGCTTTTGGCATCCGATGGACACCTTGCGCGACAAGACGGCGCTCGAGGAACTCTGGGTTGCTGGCAAGGCCCCGTGGAAAGTGTGGACCTAGGTTAGGGCCGGACGGCGCCTCCGATTTGCGCGCGCGTGAGCGCACGTATGTCAGCGCGATGTGCGTACGCATCGTACCACGCTGCCGTCGCTTGAATCGTCGCATCGATATCAAAGCGCGGGCGCCACTGCAAAAGGTCGACGGCATCCGACGCGTCGAGAGCCAGCTGCGCAGCTTCGTGCGGCCCGGCCTGTGCGTCGACGACAATCGGGATCGCCGAATTCAGCGCACGCAAGAGGCGATGCGTGACCTCTTCGACGGTCAGCGCGGCTTCGAGCGGACCGAAGTTCCAGGCTCGCCCGACAGTGCGGTCTCCGGTAAGTGCTCGTTCTGCGACGGTTAGGTAGCCGGCGAGCGCGTCGAGTACGTGCTGCCACGGCCGGAGTGCGCTCGGATGACGCAGGTGGAGCGGACGCCCCGCCTGCGCCGCTTTGACGATATCCGGGACCAGACGATCGGCCGACCAGTCGCCGCCGCCGACCACGTTTCCGGCACGCGCCGTTGCAACCGTCGCGCCCCGCTCGAAGTACGAGCGGCGATACGACGCCGCGACGATCTCGGCGGCCGCCTTGGATGCAGAGTACGGATCGTGCCCTCCGAGCGGATCGCTCTCACGAAACGGGGCGTGGACTCCGCGCTGGTCGTAGCACTTGTCACTGGTGACGATGACGACTGCAGCCGGCTCATGGGCGCGCGCGACGTCGAGGACGTGCGCGGTTCCCATGACGTTCGTCGCGAACGTGCCGAGCGGGTCATCGTAGGAAGACCGAACGAGCGGCTGTGCGGCGAGGTGGAACACGACGTCCGGCTTTGCCGCGTCGAAGGCACGCGCGACGGCATCTCGGTCGCGCACGTCGCCGAAGCGCCCGGAGACGAACGACGGTACGTCCAGCAGATCGTGCAAATTCGGCTGGGAGGATGGCGGAAGCGCGAATCCATGGACACGAGCCCCGAGCATGTCGAGCCATGTGACGAGCCACGACCCCTTGAACCCGGTGTGACCGGTGACCAGGACCCGGCGCCCTTCCCACGGCTTGCGATGGTGCGTCGGAGAGACGACCATCTACCGAATGCGCCGGAGCCAGCCGTCGCGGAAATACGTCATTCCGGCGCCTGTGCCCAAGCTCTCGTCGAATAAGCGGGGCGGCATCATCCGCTCGAATTCCGGCCGCTCGGCCAGGAACGCATCGACTGCGGAAACGGGATTGTCGTACGTCCAGGTCGGCGAGGTCCGCGGGGCGCCGACCACGTCGCGCATGATGCCGTCCGCGACGACGACCGCGGAGCCGACGGCCACGAGATCGGCGTAAGCGCGCAACTCGGCGACGACGTGATCCCTCGTATGCTTGCTATCCAGAACGAGCAGGACGCGCTCGCCGGGCGCGATCGAGCTTCGCACGCGCGCAATGGTTTCGGGTGCGATCGCGTCGCCTTCGATCGTCGTGATGAGCGGACGCAGCTCGTGACTGTCGATCGCGAGCTTATTCTGAGGGCGGATCTCCAGATCCACACCGACGACGCGCCCGCGGCCCATGGCTTTCAGGAGCGACGCATAGAAGACCAGTGAACCCCCGTGGGCTATGCCGGTCTCGAGCACGACGTCCGGTTTCACGTCGTAGATCAACTCCTGCAGGCGCAGCAGATCCTCTGGAAGTTGGATGATAGGACGGCCCATCCAGGCGAACGTGTACACGTGCTTGGCGTCCCAGCCGGCCTGAATCCACAACTCGGAGACCAGCGCAAAGGCCTCCGGATCCGAGAAGGGCAGCCGCCGATCACCGACGTGGACCTCCCGGGCAACAGGATCGATCGTGACGGACGGGAGTGCCGGGTTCGGATTCACCTCTAAAACATCGGCAGTTCGGGCGCGCCCCACCACCGACGTCCCGCTCAAAGCGATGCGTCGGCCTTTGCTGCGAGGAGGTCGGGAAGGCAGTCGAGCAGCTGCCGGGGCCGGAAGTCGAACTCGCGCGTAACCCGCGTGATCTCGATCGGCGGAAAGCGAACCGTCGAGGCGTCTTCCGCAAACGTGCAGCGACACGAACCGTACCGCTGCAGCGCGTCGGCCAGGGCTCCGGCGGATACGTTACGCCCCGACGCGACGTTGTAGAGCCGCGACTGCCCCGAGACCGCGATGCGCGGCAGCACGTCAAGAACGTCTTGAAGTGCGACGTAGTCTTTTTCCGACGCCCTCGCGGTACGGAACACGACGGCCCCGGCGCGCGCCGCTTCGAGGACGTCGGCGATGAACGTTTCCGTCCCCGCATCGTCGCCGTAGACGTTCGCCAACCGCACGACGCGCAGCTTCGGATTGGGCAAGGTGAGGCACAGCGACTCGCCGGCGATCTTCGTGATGTTGTAGAGATGGTCCGGGAGTTCGGGGCGTACCACCAGCGCAGCATCCTCGTCACCGCTTGCGGCCTCCGCGTAGACGCGCGTCGAGGAGAGGAAGAGGAAACTCTCCCACGTCTCGTCGCGGAGGTAGCGCTCGAGGACCGCAACGTGCGCGCGAACCGTGTCGAAGGGACGACTGCGGAAATCCGACGCGACGCCGATCGCATTGATGACGTGGCCCGGCTCCCTTGGCAGCGGCGCATCGCGCTGCGGCGTCAGGACGTCGTAACCGTCGGCCCGCAATCGGGCGACGAGATGGCTGCCGATGTATCCGCCGGCACCGAGGACCGTGAACCGCACAAGCCGCCTTTCGGCGCGGGTGGGCCGGTTCCCAACCGCTCCGTGGGATGATTGACACCGCGGAGGGCGTACTTGAGCGTGATGCAGCTGATCGCCCCGACCGCTCGCATCTCGCCCCTCTGCGATTTAGAGGATTCCGTCCGTGGCTCACGCCTCGTCATCGGCGAGCACGCGAAAGTCGACGCCTTCGTGAAGATCCTGTTCTCGGGTGGCAGCGGAGACATCGTGATCGGCGATTGGTGTTACGTCAATTCCGGATGCGTGCTGTATTCGGGGAACGGGATCACCATCGGACGCGACGTCCTGCTTGCGGCGAATTGCGTCCTCGCCCCGACGGATCACGAGTACGCCGACCGCCACGTCCCGTTGCGCATGCAGGGATTTCGTCCCAGCCGCGGTGGGATCGTCATCGAAGACGACGTCTGGGTCGGCGCCGGCTCGGTCCTGCTCGACGGGACCATCCTGCGACGCGGCGCAATCGTCGCGGCCGGCTCGGTCGTGCGCGGGGAGGTCGCACCGTTCACCGTCGTAGCGGGGAACCGCGCGGTGCCGGTAGGGATACGCGGCGCGGCCGAACGCTAGGAAAGAAAAGCCGCGGCGCCGCGACGTGCATTCGCGTCCGGTGTCAGGCGGCGGAAGCGCTGCTAGAGAAGCTGCTCGCCCCGCGGCAGGCCGGCCAGTTCCGCGTCGGGGATGACGCGGGGTGAACGTCGCTCACCGACGCGCCCCGCAAGCCACGTCGTGCGGACGGGATACGCGTGCCCTCTCGACACGAAGAACGGTGTGTCGTCGCTCGCCGTACGCACCACCTTGCCGTCGTACGGCGATACGGGGGCGAGTGCCGGGACGTCCCAGGGCAACTCCCACAAGA
Source organism: Vulcanimicrobiota bacterium (assembly GCA_028287545.1). The sequence continues at coordinate 13,505 of JAQBPL010000089.1, forward strand.
GGATTTCCAGCTGCGCTACATCCGGATGTTCCAGGATGCGCTCCTCGAGGCGCTTCTTGTTGGCGTCGCTGAGCCTCTCGGCCGATCGGCCGACTCGTCCCGCGTTGAAACGCTCGCCGGGACCTGCCGGCACAGCGAGGACCTGATCGAGGCGGTCCATGATTGGCGGATGCACGAAGTCCTCGATCATCATCTCGGCGAAGAACGTGCGCTGATCCTCCACCATCCGCTCGTATGGCCGCAGCGTTCCATTCGCAGCACGCCACCGCAAATAGAAGCTGAGGTACCATGGGGTCACGGTGTCGATCATGAACCGAACGCGCGCTTCGGGTTCCATCGCCATGTACTTTGCCGGGTCGAGGAGAAAGAATGGCTGGCTGGGGCCGGGCTCCCTGAATTGATGATCGTCATAGGAGACGATCATGTCGCCGAGATTACGCCAGAGTCCGACGAACCCGATGCGATCCTGGTTAAACGCGACAATATTTCCCACGTGCGGCAGCATGTGGAAGTTTAGGCAGAAGGGGCGTCCGCGGACCATCGCGCGCAGGGTGCCCGTCATATTATGCTCCGCCTGCCAATCGTACGCCATCTCGGGGTTCTCGATGTTGAAGTACCGGCACAGCGTTTTGCTGACATACGTGGAGCCGCTTTTCATCGGCGCAGCTACAACGATACGAGGAAGCCCGTAGTTCGGATCGACGGAGTCGGTGGTCACGCGCACCGTGGTACGACAGGCGAGCGAAGCAATCCGCCTGGTACGTCGCGCAAAACGGCACCCTGTTCCGCGCCCGGTTTGCTTAGGCCACAGCGCAGCGTGTTGCCGCAGTCCCCAGCCGCGGTCCCAGCACGACAACGATAACCGCCGCCGCGAACATCGGGACGAACGCCGCCGCCGCGACGTGCGTCGCATCCCACGCCGCGCCCGACAGCAGCGTCGTCAGGAACGAGATCGAATAGCCTAGGGTGAAACTGCCCGCCGAGATGCGCGGCACGTCGTCGTGCGTCCCGACGAGCGCGGGCAGCGCGAAGCTCATCGTCAGCACGTAGGCGGCGAACAACCCGAACAACGCCGACGCAACGATCACCGCGCCCCCGCCCAGCGTCAAAAACACAACGAGCGCGACGACGAACATCCCTGCGGCCGCGAACGATGTCGTGCGCCGCCCCAGCACGGCCATCGGCAACAGGCCGACGGC
>JAQBPL010000182.1 GCA_028287545.1 Vulcanimicrobiota bacterium
CCGATCGCAGCAAGTCGATGATCTTGCGCCGATAGTCGGGTGGGTACGCCCGCACTGGTTTGGGCATTTGGACCCTTTCTCCGTCAAAGGAGAGGTGTCCACGCTACCGGGGCAACTTCAGCTCAGCATGACATAGGGGCGTCAGCACGACTGCGAAGGCCGGCGAACCCACCATATCGCCGCCATCAGGCCGCTTCCGAGCTGCACCGCCAGGATGAGCGCGACCGTCGCCGGCCAGCCGCCGCGGCTCCATACGGCGGCCGGGAGCACCGCGCCCAGACCGCCGAGCAGATAGTACACGGTGAGGTAGAGCGCCGCCGCGACCGAGCGGCGCTCGGCCACGACCATCCCGATGTGCGCTTGCGAAGACGCCTGCGCCGCGAACACGCCGGTCGACATCACCGCGAGACCCGCGACGACGACCGGCACCGACGGAACGAGCGTGAGCACAATGCCGCACGCGCTCGTCCCGACGGCGATCAGCGCCGCGCTGCGCGGACCGACGCGGTCGATCAGCCGTCCCGCGACCGGCGTCACCGCGACCCCGACGAGATAGACGAAAAAGATATTGCCGAGCGCGACGGTGCTCAGGTTGAAGGGCGGCTCGGCCAGATAGTACGTCGCGAACGTGAACGCGGCGGTTATCGTGAACAGCACGCTGCCGCCGACGAAGTACGTCGCGAGCAGCGCCGGATTACGCACGAACGCTCCTACGGCCCGCAGCGTGCCGCGCGTCGATGACTGCCGCACGAAGCGTTGCGCGCGCGGCAGCGTAACGAGCACGACCGCTCCGCCCGCGAGGTTGAGGAACCCAAGCACGACGAAGGCGGCTTGCCAGTCCCAACGGCTTGCCACGAGCGCCGCAACGTATCGCCCGAGAAATCCGCCGAAGACGTTGCCGGTCACATACGCGGCGATCGCGCGGCCGACGGTCTGCTGCGGAAATTCTTCGGCGATGTAGGCAACGGTCACCGCGAAGACCGCCGGCATGAACAGGCCTTGCACGAAGCGCCACGCGACCAGGCTTTGCAGCGACGTCGCTGTCGCCGCCGCGAACGTGACAAGCGCCAGCCCGACGATCGCACCGACGATCACGCGCTTGCGGCCGATCGCGTCGGCGAGCGAGCCGACGAACGGCGCGGCGAGGGCGCACGCGAACGTCAGCGCCGAGATCGTCGCGCCGACCGCCGCCTCATCGGCATGAAACGTGACCCGCAGCCCGGGCAAGAGCGGCTGCGTCGCATACATGTCGAGAAATGCGCTTCCGCCGCACGCACCCACGGCGAGATAGCGCAAATCGAAACGCCGCAGCATACCTCGACGTCCTTCTCGCCGCCCACCCCCGTCCCCGTCACCCTGAGCTTGTCGAAGGGCCCCGTCACGCAGGGTGACTCACCGTTCACTCGGCGAACGCAACTCGACGCCTCTTGCAGCGGTCGTCGAGACCGTGCTGCTCTTGGGGATCGAGACGTCGTGCGACGACACCGCGACCGCCGTCGTGCGCGACGGCGTGCGCGTGCTCTCGAACGTCTCCACGAACCAAGATGCATTTCACGCGAAGTACGGCGGCATCGTCCCCGAGATCGCGAGCCGGCGGCACGCCGCGCTGCTCTCCGCGGCGGTCGACGACGCGCTGACCCGCGCGGGCATCGGCCTCGACGCGCTCGACGGCATCGCGGTCACCGCGGGCCCGGGGCTCATCGGCAGCCTCGTGGTCGGCGTGGCGGCCGCCAAAGCGCTGGCGTTCGCCACCGGCCTGCCGCTGTACGCGGTGAACCATCTGCACGGCCATCTGTTCGCGGCGTTTCTCGAACGCGACGAACCGCCGCCGTATCCGTTTCTCGCGCTGCTCGTCTCGGGCGGACACTCGCAGCTCGTCGAGGTCGCGTCGCCGTCGTCGCTGCGCATCATCGGCAAGACGCGCGACGACGCCGCCGGCGAAGCGTTCGACAAGACGGCACGCCTGCTCGACCTGCCGTTCCCCGGCGGCCCGGCGCTCGACGCACTCGCGCGCGGCGGCGACCCGCGCGCCTTCGCCTTTCCGCGCCATCGTCCCGATCCCGGAACGCTCGACATGAGCTTCTCGGGGCTCAAGACCTCGGTGCGCTACTTTCTCGAGGGTCCCGAGGGGAAAGCGGCGCGGCGCGAAGACGTCGCCGCGTCGTTTCAGGCAGCCGTCGTCGACGTGCTGATCGACCGCGCGGCACGAGCGATCGACGCGACGCCGTACGAAGCACTCGTGCTCAGCGGCGGCGTGGCGGCGAACACCGCGCTGCAGTCGGCGTTCGTCGCGCTCGGCAAACGCCGCGGCATCGCAACGTTCGTCCCCGAGCAGCGCTTCTGCACCGACAACGCGGCGATGATCGCCGCAGCCGCCGAACGCCGCGCCGGCATCGCGCGCGTCGATCCGCGCGCGCTCGTCGCCGACCCGAACCTGCGCTTCAACTGACCGCGCGGCGCGGCCGGGTCAGTTTACCAGGCCGTGCTCCAGCAGCCAATCGACCGCGTTCATCAGGTTTTCGAGGGTCGCCTCGTCCTCGAAGAGCACGCCGTTGAGAAACAGGGCCGGCGTGCCGGGGATCCCGCTCTCTTCTCCGCCTTCTTTCATCTCCTCGACGATCGGGCGATACGTCCCCTCGCGGAGCGCGATCTCCAGCGCGTACGGGTCGAGGCCGAGCGCGCGAGCGTGCGCTTCGAGGTGCCGCACGTCGAGCTGGTCTTGGTGCTCGAAGAGCCGATCGTGCATCTCCCAAAAGCGGCTGCCGTCGGCCGCGAACTCCGAGGCTTCGGCCGCTTTCTCGGCGTGCGGGTGCTGTTCGAGCGGAAAGTGCCGGAACACGAGGCGCAGATCGCGCGGATACCGCGCTTCCAGTTCCTTCAGGACCGGATACGCGAGGCCGCAGAAGGGGCACTCGAAGTCGCTGTACTCGACCAGCGTCACCCGCGCGTCGGCCGGCCCGCGAATGTGATCGTCTTCGTTGACCGGGACGGCCAGCCGAGTGAGTCCGTCGTCTTCCATTTGAAAAATGTTCCCAAACCGAGCGGCGTGAAGCGTCCGCTTCACGCCAGGCATGCGCCTACCGTTCGAAGGTCCACCGGCGAATCGCCTTCGCGACGGCCGAAAACTCGAGCGGCCGCACGACCTCACGCAGGTCGGACTCGCTCGCTCCGGCCTCGACGGGCACCGGCGTGCGAACGAGCACCGCGCCGCGGTCCGTCTGCGTCGTGACCCGGTGCACCGTGACGCCGCTCCAGCGCAGGCCCAAGCGCACGGCGTCGCGCAGCGCGTGCGCGCCGCGCAATGCCGGGATCGTGGTGCCGTCGGGGACGACGACCTCGTCCGCCGCCGGATCGAACGGCAGATACGATGGATGTACGTTGATCGTCTCGGGAAAGCGCGACAAGAACTCGGGCGGCAGCAAATGCATCCAGCCCAACAGCAGCACGAGCTGCGGTTCGGTGCGCGCGACCGCGTCGATCACGCGCGCGTCGAACGCGGCGCGGGATTCGTTCGCGCGGTCCCACAGGACCGGTATCCCCTCGACCCCGTGGCCGCGCGCCACTTCGAGCGCACCGGCGCGCGCGTCGTTCGCCACGATTGCGGCGACGTCGAGCGGCAGCGCGCCGTCGCGCACGCGTTCGAGCACGTTGCGCGCGTTGGTCCCCGCACCCGACGCGAGGATCGTCGCGCGAAAACGTCCGGTATCGTAGCCGAACTCGTCGACGGCCGTCGCACCCGTGCGCCGAACGTACATCCCGATCAGTCGTTCGCCGGAGAGCGCCGGGATCAGCGCGTGCGCGTAACCCGCCTCGCGCAGGCCGCAGAGCGCCGCGGAGAGCAGCGGCGCACCGGCTCCGGCGCCGCGAAATACCGGACCGACACCGTAGGGTCCGAAGATGCCGACGTCGGCGCGGTCGCGCCAGCGGCGCAGCCACGGAAATGTCAGCCCGTGCGGATCGAACCCCGCGAAGCCGGCGATCTCCCCGTCGCGTTCCGCCACCCACGCGTTCCCGACGCGCACCTCGGAGGACCAGAACGAACCCGGGAACGTGAAGTCGATCCACGCCGCCAGCCGATCGTCGTCGGCGCCGCGCACGCGCCGCAGCCGAAACCCGGCGCGGGCCGCCTCGGCGTGCGCGCGCGCGAGGGCATCAGCGCCGAACCGCTCGTCGTCCAGCGCGGCGAGCAGGTTGACCGCCATCGGAGTGGTGCGCTAACCGCGCGCGGGGTGCACGACGACGCGCGGCTCGCCGTCGCGCCGCGGCTGCACGAATCCGACGACCCTCGCGCCCGGCGCCGCCGCGAGCGCGCGGTCGACATCCGAGATCGGCACGATCAGCGTGTAGCCGACGCCCATGTTCAGGGTGCGATAGCACTCCTCGTGGGCGAGGTTGCCGCGCCGCACGAGTTCGGCCATGATCGGCGGCACGTCCCACCGCGTTTGCTCGAACACCGCCTGCGCGTGCTCCGGAAGCGTGCGCGGCACGTTCTCGAGCAGGCCGCCGCCGGTGATGTGCGCCATCGACTTCACGTCCGCAACGGCCCGGATCGCGCGCACCGGAGCCAAGTACGACGGGTGCGGCGCGAGCAGCGCGTCGCCATACGTCGTGCCGGCGAACGGCTGCGCGTATTCATCTTCGGCGATGAGCGCGCGCGCCAAGGTGTACCCGTTCGTGTGCAGGCCGACGGCGGGGAGCCCGACGATCGCGTCGCCCGGCTGCACGCGGTTCGGATCGGGGATCGCGTCGAGGTCGACGATGCCGACGATCGTTCCGGCCAAATCGAAGTGGTCCGGACGGTACACGCCGGGCATCTCCGCGGTTTCGCCGCCGAGCAGCGCGCAGTGGTTTTCGCGGCACGCGCCGTGCACGCCGGAAACAACCGCCGCGGCGACCTCCGGATCGAGCTTCCCGACCGCGAGATAGTCGAGAAAGAACAGCGGGTCCGCGCCGGTCACCAAAATGTCGTTGACGCAATGATTGACGAGATCGCCGCCGACGGTGTCGTAGCGCCGCATCGCGGCCGCGATGAGGATCTTCGTCCCGACGCCGTCCGCCGAGCCGACCAGGGCCCGCTTCGCGTCGCCGGGCAGGCGAAAGAGACCGCTAAATCCGCCAAGCGCACCAAGCTGCTCGGGATGCGTCCAACCGGAGGTCACGTCGCGGTACCGCTGCACGGCGACGTTCCCCGCCGCTATGTCGACCCCGGCCCGTTTATAGGCGTCGTTGCTCACGATTTCGCGCGTTTCGAGCAAAGGGTCGCGCCTTTGGGGTGCTTAAAGCGATTCAGGTTGTCCATCACGGTCGCACGACCGCTTCTGTCCTTCCGGAGGAATCCATGCAGGTCCACGTCTCGAACGACGCCGCGGCGTCGGTGGCGAGCGGCGCGCTCGTCGTACCGGTTTTTGCGGGCGGCGCCGTCGACGGCGTTGCGGC